>NZ_JABXEM010000156.1:0-26384 GCF_013372595.1 Myxococcus sp. AM011 | reverse complement strand
GTGGCGGGGTGGTGGACGAAGAGCTGGTTGTTGCCCCGCTGGCCCGAGGTGCCGTCCGGGGTGGTGGGTGGCCTGTCTGGCAATGTCGTCTGGACGGGGGCGATGACGGCGGTGCTCGCGCTGGCGTGCGTGGCGCTGGGCCATTTCCAGGGGAGGCGGAGGCTGAGCGGCGGCCTGTTGGTGGCGCTCGAGTTCGGCGCGTTGCTGTGGGCGCACGAGCCGCTGTACGTGCTCGCGCCCGCGGAGCTGCTCGACACGCCGCCGCCTTTCGCGGAGGCGATTCTGAGGTCGGTGCCGCCGGGGGAGCCGGTGCGCGTGGCCACGGCGGTGCGCAGCGTTGGCCCTGGGAAAAGCGTGCCGGGGCTCGACTATCACGGGAGGATGGGGCTCGCGTTCCTGACGGGACTGCTACCGGACACGACGACGCTGTGGGGCATCGAGAGCGCGAACGGCTACATGCCCGGGGAGAACGTGCGGGTGCGGCGACTGCGCGAGGACCTGCCGCACTGGTTCGGCCAGGTCGCGCCCCGACTCGCCACGCCGTTCTCCGTGCACAGCGCTCGAGGCGGAGGCGGGCTGGTGCTGCCTCCATCGGCTCGGGTGGTGGCGGAGGACCCGTTGTTCGACACGAAGCTGGTGGTGCATCCGGAGGCGGTGCCTCGGGTGTTGCTGGCGTGGCCTCGCTGCGTGGAAGGGATGGAGCAGGCGCTGGGCCTCTTGTTGGCGCCCCAGCTTCCTCCTCGTGACACCGCCATCGTGGAGTGCACGGTGTCGCTGCCCGAGGCGTCGAAAGGTCCGACGGGCACGGTGAAGGTGGAGCGGCACTCGCCCGAGCGGCTCGTCGTGGACGTGATTGCTTTCGAGGCGGCGGTGCTCGTCGTGAATGATGCCTTTCAGCCGGGATGGACGGCGACGGTCGACGGGAGCGAGGTGCCCATCCTCCCCGCGAACGTCGCGGTCCGCGCGGTGGCGGTGCCGGCGGGCGAGCATCGGGTGGAGATGCGCTACCGGACGCCGGGGCTTCGCGTGGGGCTGCTCATCGGCCTCGGGACGTTGCTGGCGCTGTGTCTGCTGGGCGTTGCACGGTGGCGTCCGTTGCGGAAAGCCACCGCATGATGTCGGCCGATGGCGTTTCCCGCCGATATCCTGTGCCAGTTCGGTTGGCGGGTCAGGGCGTTACCGGTTGCATGAGGCCAGCCCTGGCCAGCAGTTCACCCACTCGGCGGCCTTGCTCAACGTGCTCGGCGTTCCTTGCGGAAAGGCGTTCCGGGGTAAGGATGATGAGTGTGCCTTTGCCCTCTATCGGTTCGATGCGGACAGGCGCCGGCAACGGTGGAACAGGACCTCGTCGCCGAGACAAGTATGTGACCCAGCCTACGAACGTGCCTGCAGCTGAAGTCGTGCTCATCAATCTGCGGTAGTCGTCGGATGCGGCAACTGCCCAGTCAGGCTCCCAGGCGAGTGCCATGCTGCGCAGCACGCCTCCTAGCACTGGAGTCGTAACCACCCTCTCCGCGCCCAGTCCTTGTCTCGGCAGGGGCATCACGCAGGAGTTTGGGTTGGCGCCGCTATGGTCGCCGCACTTGATTTGCAGGTCTGTACTGTCAGGTCCAGAGCCGCCGTTGCCGAACCAGAAACTGAAGCCGAGTTCTTCGAAGATGGGCCCCCCTTTCTCGCGGTTGACACCGCGACGGAACAACTCCGCGAGGGTGGCAACGTCAGGTGGCATCAAGGGGTGCTTGCGCGCGTCTTTCGGTGACCGGGCGGGCTTGTACCAGTGGGCCAGGAGCGGGTCGCACGGAGCAATGAGGTTGAGGAATTCCGCCGTGCGGCGAGCGCATTCCTCAGGCGTTTCCTTGCGAGGCCCCCAGTAGGCCCCTGCATAGTAGGTCTCGGGGCGGCCCTTGGTCTCAGCGTTCGCGTTCACGAGGTTTCTCCCTAGCGCGCCGGAGTGTAGATGACCTTGATGCCTTTGATGCTCCTGCGCTCCAGCAGGAGCGAGATGGCCTCGGCCGCTCTCGATTCGGCGACATGCCACTCGATGGGGATTCCCATGCCTCGGACCATCATGCTCTGCCGTTCGGCCTGATCGGCAAGGCTCTTTGCACCTGAGTGACGAAACCAAGCCTTGGGGTCCAGGTCATCGAAGAACTTGTCATATCCTGGCCCCTTTGCTTCCAGTAACACTCCGTCCTTGACCCCATCGAACTTCACGCCACCGGCCTGCGTGCTCATGCCGCCGACCCAATACGCGTCATCCGCGGAGTGCCCCGTGATTTGTTCCTGATAGCGCCGGGCGCGCGGACTCATGGACTCCTTCACGGGTCCCCACTGTCCGGGCCCCTTCGCCGGCGATGCGCTCGTTGTCCTCGTGCCCACCCGCTGGAGGATGATGGCTGCTCCAGGCCCACCGCTCAGCACAGCCGCCGCGCGCCCTACCGGCACCGCGACGCGACCCATGACGAATGCTCCCTGGGCCGAGAGCGACAAAATCGGCACCTCCGCGGTGGCGAGCGTCGCACCTTGCAGCGTGCGAGTGGCCGCCGCCGCCGTGCCCCAGGTGGCGATGAGGTTCGTCACCAGCTTGGAGACGGCCTGCACCTGCTCGCCGCGTGGCATGTACTGGAAGCGCTCCAGGTACTCAGGCGACGAGGCCAGCAGCGCCGCCACGGCGGCAGGCATCTGTCCCAGCGCCGCGAGGTTGTCAGCGGGCGACGTCGCGAAGATCTGCCCCACCGCCATTGCCAGCCCGACGAAGGCCTCCTCGGCTCCGTCCAGCGTGCGGCTCAGGTAGTCCGCATCGTCGTGGACATCCGCGAAGGCTCCTCCTCCCGTCTCCTCCAACCGTGCGTTCAGCTGCCGGAAGACACCGCCCTTGCCCGAGTAGAAGACGCCCAGTTCGAACTGGCCCGCTCGAAAGGCACCGTCTTTCCACTCCACGGCGCCCACGCGCTGCTGTGTCTGTCCGCTGCGCACCCACGCGAGGCAACCGTCAGGACGCAGGACCGCCAGTTGCGTGAATCGCCCTACGCGTCGCACCAGCTCGGCGCGCGACACCTCGCCCGCATCCAGCACCTCGCGCAACATGAAGCCCACCGCGACACGTGCCGGGAACTGCCCCAGCGTCACGTCCTTGCCGAGCAACACCTCCAGCAGTCGTGCCGCCTGTGTCGCCGTGAGGGAGTCACCAGAGACGGGACGCGAGTCGCGGTCCTCCAGCCCCGCCCCACGAAGCAGCTCATCGAACGCCTCACTCCGCTGTCCTCGGGGATGCCGAGCTTCCGGAGCCCTCTCCCCAAGGAGCGCGGAACGCTGCTGGAACGTGCCCCTCCGAGTCGAGGGTTCAACTCCAGCGCATCCCGTGACGAAGAGAGCGGCGCAAAGCATCCAGAGGCCAGCACGCATTCTTCACCCCATGCCTCGCAGACAGGAAAGGCGAACAGGCTGAATGCTGGCATTTCCGTCCGACAAGGAGGCGAGGAACTGACTGAGCAGTGGAATCCTGCAGCATCGTGCCGACGTGCCCTGACGCGCTCTCAGGGAAGGTCACGTTGCTGGCGTTGTGCCTGCTGGGCGTTGCACGACAGCGACTGTCACGGAAAGCCGCCGTGAGAATTCCGGCCCCGCTAGCTCATGGCGGGCGACTTCAGCAGGGCCTGACTCCGCGCTTCTGACAGGTGCACTCCGGGGCGGCCCTCCATGCCGCGACAGCTCGCATTTTCCAATGATTCTCGATGAATACATGGCATGTCGCACTGCGTCGAGGGGCGGCTCGAAGCACGGTCCCGGCGCGCGGGCAGCGTTGCCAGGGAGCCCCTGGCGGCCCCTCCACCGGGAGGGTTTCCGCCCGTGACGCAACTTCCACCGGCCTCCGTGAGAAAATGACTGAAACGCCCAGCACCCCCATGGGCGGGAGCCCTTCATGAGCCCCATCGACCGCAACCGTCCCGCTTCCACGCCGCTCGCCTCGACGCAGACCTCGCGCACGGCCCTGAAGAACCCGCTGGGCGGACTGGTGGAGGCCGCGAAGAACGGCCTGAAGGAAGTCCCGCGCTTCCTGGAGCAGGGCAAGGATGTCTTCGAAGCCACGCACCTGAGCGAAATCAAGAAGCT
Source organism: Myxococcus sp. AM011 (assembly GCF_013372595.1). Lineage (NCBI taxonomy): Bacteria > Pseudomonadati > Myxococcota > Myxococcia > Myxococcales > Myxococcaceae > Myxococcus > Myxococcus sp. AM011. The sequence continues at coordinate 22,271 of NZ_JABXEM010000156.1, read as the reverse complement.
CTTCGGCGGGGACTCGAAGCCGGACCGCGTGAACGACGGCAAGCTCATGGGCGCCAAGGGGCAGACCTTCGCTCCGGGCACGCCGCTCAAGGACATCCCCGGCGTCACGCCGCAGAACAATCCGAACCCGTCGAAGACCATCCTCTACGTCAACGGCATCATGACGCCGGCGGCCAACCAGCTCAGCGAGATGAAGACCATCGCCGAGAAGGCGGATGCGCGCGTCATCGGCATCCACAACGCGACGCAGGGAATCGTGGCGGACCTGGCCCAGTGCTTGGGAGACAAGCTGGACAAGGGCACGAACCCCGCCGTGGACACGCTGGCGGACACCGTCTACGGCGAGCTGAAGGCGGGCCGCGAGGTCCACCTGATGGGCTACAGCCAGGGCGGCCTCATCACCGCGCGCGCGCTGTTCGACGTCGAGCGCCGGCTGCGCATCGAGGACGGCATGTCCCCCGCGCAGGTCGAGAAGGCGATGAGCAAGCTGAGCGTGGAGACCTTCGGCGCCGCGTCCACCAAGTACCCGGACGGCCCGAAGTACGTGCACTACATCAACAACGCGGACGCGGTGCCCACGCTCACCGGCCTGGGCGGCAGCTTCGACCCCATCGCCTTCGCCAAGGACGCCGGCAAGGGCGCCGTCGTGCACCGCTTCACCGACGGCAACCTGAACCTCATCGGCAACCACATGCTGGACACGATGTACATGAAGCACCGCGTGCCCTTCGATGAGGCCCGCGCCGGCAACTTCTAGTTTCCTGACGGAAGAAGAGGGTCAGCGCCACGCCGGGGCACGGCCCTGCCCCGGTGGAGTCCCTGTCGGGGTGGCGCTACCCCTCTGTTTCAAGGTTCCGGACGACGCGCTGCAAGAGCTCCCGAAGGAGCGCCTTCTCCTTCTGTGTGAAGCCCGCGGTCGCCTCGTCCTCTCCGAGCATCAGCGCCGCTTTCGCCTCGGGAAGCCGGGCGCGGGACTGGGAGGTGAGCGAGGTGAGGCTCCCTCGCTTGTCCTCCGGGTTGGGCTCGCGCCGGATGACGCCGTCGCGCTCCATGCGCGCGAGCATCTCCGCCATGGTCGGCTGCTCCACCCGCGCCAGCTCCGCGAGCGTCTTCTGCGGCAGCGTTCCGCCGTCCTCCAGCGCAATCAGCACGGGGAGCTGGCTCATGCCGAAGCCCAGCGGACGCAGGCGTGCCTCATGCAACCGCATGAGCAGCCGTGAAGCCCGGTTGATCCAATACGCCGACGTGGACTCGGGGTTCCAGGGGCGTGCCTTGCGTTCGTGTTGCATAGGGCCCTTTGTAATATTAGTGAGGGGCCTATGCAAACTGGAAGGCGCATTGGAATCGTGGGCGGAGGGCCGGGCGGGTTGACGCTCGCGCGAGTGTTGGCGACGCGGGGTATCGGCTCCACGGTGTTCGAACTGGACGAGCACCGGCTGTCGCGTCCGCAGGGCGGCTCGCTGGACCTGCACGAGGACTCGGGCCTGCTCGCGCTGCGACACGCCGGGCTCGAAGCGGGGTTCAAGGCGCTCGCGCGCTACGATGACCAGGGCGACGCGCTCTATGACCCCCAGGGGACGCTGCGCTTCGAGCTGGGAGGAGACCCGAGCGGTGGGCGGCCCGAGATTGACCGCGAGCAGTTGCGCACGCTCCTGCTCGACAGCCTTCCTCCCGGGACGATTCAGTGGGGGAGCAAGGTGCGCGCGGTGGAGCCCCTGCCGGATGGGCGCTATCGCGTCGCGAATGAGCGCGGCTTGCTTGGAGAGTTCGACCTCGTGGTGGGCGCGGATGGCGCCTGGTCCAAGGTGCGTCCGCTCGTGTCGAGTGAGCAGCCGCGCTACACGGGGGTGATGTTCGTCGAGCTGAGCATCGACGACGTGGACACGCGGCATCCCGACGTCGCGGCGCTCATCCCGCGCGGCAAGGTCTCCGTGGTGGGGGATTGCCTGAGCCTCATCGCGCAGCGCAGCAGCAATGGGCACGTCCGCGTCTACCTGATGTTTCGTGTGGCCGAGGATTGGCCCCAGCAGGGTGGCGTGGACCTGTCCTCACCCGCGCGTGCGCGAGCGGCGCTCAAGGCGCGGTTCGCGGGGTGGGCACCTTCGCTGCTCCGGTTCGTCGATGTGAGCAACGACACCATCGTCCCGCGTCCCATCCTCGCGTTGCCGGTGGGGCATCGGTGGACGCACCGGCCGGGCGTGACGCTGCTGGGTGACGCGGCGCATGTCATGCCGCCGTTCTCCGGCGAAGGCGTGAACATGGCCATGCTGGATGCGGCGGAGCTGGCGCTGGGGCTCGTCGAGGACTCCGACTGGAGTCGCGCGGTGGCGGCGTATGAAGCGCGCATGTTCGTGCGGGCCGCGGAGGCGGCGGCGGGCGCGATGGAGGGGCTCGACTTCGTGTCGGAGCACGCGCTCGCGCACACGCTCGAACACTTCGAGGCGATTCAGCGGATGGCGGGTGCGGCGCATCCCTGAGCCTGAAGGCGTCCTCGCCGCGAGCTTCAGCGCGCGAGCTTGAGGCTCACCACGGCCTTGTCCTCGACGGAGCCCGACAGGGTGAGTCGCAGCTCCCAGGCGCCCGGCATGAAGAGGTCCAGCTCCGACACCTCGAAGTCGCTGGTGCCCTGAGGCGTGATGCGCGCGGGGCTGTCGAGCCCGTGTCCCATGGTGGGCATCCACGGCTGGAGCGCCAGCACCAGACTCGGGATGGACTTGCCCGTGGCGACTTCGGTGACCCGGATGCGCAGACGTTGAGGGCCTCGGCGCAGGGGGACTGCGTCGGCGAACACTTCGATTCGCAGACGCCCCGAAGTGCTCGTCACGGACGTCACGGGTGTCGCCAGGGCGGCGGCCTTCTCCGTGGCCGGGGACGTCGACGTTGGCGTCGGTGCGGCGCTCCACAACAGGCATAGCAACATCGTGCTCTTCATTCATCCTCCCGGGCGGACCTGATGCGCGGGAGCTTGTAGCGACGCACGACTCGCCGTGGCGCGCGGCAAGTTGCCACAGCATGCTCTCGCTCCATTTGCGAGAGGGTGTGCACATGAGTCCTTCCTCTTCGCGTCCGTCGCGAGGTGTCACCTGGCCGCGCTCGTGGGCCTGGTGGTGCCTGGGTGCCTCGAGTCTCGCCGTGTTGCTCGCGCTCGGCGTCGCCATGCTGTCGGTGGCGAGGCTGGCGCTCTCGGAGGTGTCCTGGCTTCCCGCTGACACCGCGTGGGTTCCCAACCCCGTGCCCCTCCACGGACAGCTCCCCCGATTCGAGCTCCGGGACGTGGACGGGGCGCTGGTTGGAACACGCCAGCTCCGAGGACAGGTGTATGTCCTCCAGTTCCTCCCGGAGGCGGGCGCGTCCAGCGACCAGCACCTCGTGACGCGATTGTCCTGGGTGGAGCGCGGACTCGCGGCCGAGCGCATTCCCTTCCGGCTCGTCGTGGTGGCACGCCCTTCTTTCGCTCGGGACGAAGGCCTGGCGCGCGTCGAAGGCGAAGCGGGCGGGAGCGGCCGGGTGTCCTGGCACGTGCTGGCGGCGGACACCGCGTGGGAGGCGGACGTGCTGGCGATGCTGAGAGCGGGCGCGCTCGTGGAGGGTGACGCCTCGGAGCGGCGGTCCACGTTGCTGGTGGACCAGGCAGGCGGGCTTCGAGGCGTCTACGACCTGGCCGAATCCCCGCGAGCCGCGGAGGCGCTGGTGGCGGACGCGCGACAGGTCTCCGAGAGCGGCCCGGTGCCGGCCCTCGCGGGGCTGCCCGGGGACCATCCTCATGTGCTCGGCGTGGGCTGCGTGGGCGAGCGGGGGAGGTACTGACATGAGTGCGCCTGAAGTGGAACGTCCTCGCACTCGTCGCTGGGTGGGGCTGCTTGTCGTGGGAGTGCTGGCGCTCGTCGCGGCGCTCGCGCTCCCGTTGCTGCGCGAGTCACGTGCCCGGTTGCGGGCGCGGGGGCTGCCCGACTTCGGCGCCCTGCCGACCTTTCGTCTGACGGACCAGACGGGACGCCCGTTCTCCGAGGCGGACCTGCGAGGCGCCGTCGTCGTCGCGGACTTCATGTTCACGCGGTGCCCCACCGTATGTCCGCTGCTCACCGCGAAGATGGCCCGCCTCCAGCGACAGGCGCGCGAGGCGGGGCTCGCGGTGCGCTTCGTCTCGTTCAGCGTGGACCCGCGCTACGACACGCCGGAGCGGCTCGCCGCGTACGCGGACACACGGCACCTGGACACGAGCAACTGGTCCCTGCTGACGGGGGAGCTGGAGGACGTGGAGACCACGGTGCTGGAGGGCTTCCGAGTGATGATGGGGCGGGACGCGGACGCGGGAGAGGACGACTTCCTCAGCATCTTCCACGGCGAGCACTTCGTCCTCGTGGACGCGGACGGGCGCATCCGTGGGTACTACCGTGTGGTGGATGACTCTGGAGGCCTGGAGTCGCTGCGGCGCGACCTGGAGGCGCTGGTGCACGCGGCGGATTGACGGGTGCCAACGCTGTGGCAACTTGCCGCGTTTCCGACGGGCCAGGAGTAGAATAGGCAAGGGCTTCACTTTTCAGGAGCCCTCCATGTCCATCCTCCCCCGCCTGCTGCTTCGCGGTCTTCCTCTCGTGTGGCTGGCGACGCTGGGGTGTGGCGACGAGCCCTCCGAGCCCGTGCTCACCCCGGTTTCCATTCCTTTCGCGGCCAGGGTGGGCAGCGAGCCGTTCGCGTGTGGCCGCACCTACCAGGGGCTGGGGACGACGGGGACGACGTACGAGCCGATGGAGTTCCGGGTGTACGTCCATGACGTGCGGCTGGTGTCGGAGGCGGGGCAGGAGGTCCCCGTGACGCTCGCCGACGACGGTGTCTGGCAGCGCGAAGGCGCCGCGCTGCTCGACTTCGCGGACAAGTCCGGGCTGTGCACCAACGGGACCCAGGCCACGCGCGCCCTCCTGACGGGCACCGTCCCCGAGGGGCGGTATACGGGGCTGCGCTTCAAGTTGGGCCTGCCCGCGTCGCTCAACCACCGGGACGCCTCCGTGGCTCCGGCGCCCTTCAACGACCTCAGCCTCTACTGGAACTGGCTGGGGGGTTACATCTTCGCGCGCATCGAAGGTCGGACCACGGGGCTGCGCGAGGGGCACTACATGCACCTGGGCAGCACGGAATGCGCCGCGCCGCCCCCGGGCCAGCCGAACGGCACGTCGGGCTGTGCGAACGGCAACCGGCCGGAGATCGACCTCGCCGCCTTCGACGTGGGCCAGGACACCGTGGTGATGGACGTGGCCGCGCTGCTCGCGGGCTCGAACCTGGATGTGAACGCCGCCGTCCCCAACACCTCCGTGGGCTGCATGTCGCAGCAGCAGGACCCCGACTGCGCGGACGTGTTCAGTCGGCTGGGGCTGGCGCACCAGGCGCAGAGCCAGGCGCCGGCGGGCCAGGTCTTCATCCGGGCGGAGTAGGAAGGGAGGACGTGACGAAAATGGCGCGCGCGAAGACCAAGGCGGCGTGGTTGGCGGCCCTGGCCGTCCTCGGGACGGCCTGCGGCGGTGGCGAGGGCGGAGGCCGCGCACCGGAGCCGTATGTCTGGAAGCTGCCCGCGGGCTTTCCCACGCCGCGCGTACCCGCCGACAATCCCATGTCCGAGGCGAAGGTGCGGCTGGGCCGCCGCCTCTTCTATGACACGCGGCTGTCCCTCAACGGCACGCAATCCTGCGGCTCCTGTCATGAGCAGGCGCGGGCCTTCACGGATGCCCGTGTCACGGCGGTGGGCAGCACGGGACAGGTGCACCGCCGCAACGCCCAGGGGCTGGCCAACGTCGCCTTCTCCACCAGCCTCACCTGGGCCAACCCGATGCTCACGACGCTCGAGCTCCAGGCGCTGACGCCGTTGTTCGGCAGGGAGCCGGTGGAGCTGGGCTTCGCGGACCGCCAGGACGAACTGCTGGAGCGGCTGCGCTCGGACGCGGACCTCGCGGCCGGCTTCGCCGAGGCCTTTCCGGACGATGAGGCCCCCGTGTCGGTGGCGTCGCTGGGCCGCGCCCTGGCCTCCTTCCAACGCTCCCTGGTGTCCGGCGGGGCGCCGGTGGACCGCTACCGCTACGGCGGCCAGCCGGACGCGTTGAGCAGGTCGGCACGCCGCGGCATGGAGCTGTTCCTCTCCGAGCGGCTGGAGTGTGACCACTGCCACTCCGGCTTCAACTTCCAGGACGCCACCGCGCACGAGGCGACGCCCGAGCCCATCCTCCCCTTCCACAACACGGGGCTCTACAACGAGGACGGCCAGGGAGCCTATCCGCTGGCAGACCCGGGGCTCATCGAGCTGACCGGGCGGGTGGAGGACATGGGGCGCTTTCGCGCGCCCTCGCTGCGCAACGTGGCCGTCACCGCGCCGTACATGCATGACGGCAGCCTGGCGACCTTGTCGGAGGTCCTGGACCACTACGCGGCGGGCGGGCGGGCTCGCGCCGGCAACGCGGGGCAGTCGAGCCCGCTGCAGAGTGGTTTCGTCCGGGGGTTCACCCTGACGGCGGAGGAGAAGCAGGACGTGCTCGCGTTCCTGGAGGCGCTCACCGACACGGAGTTCCTGACGGACCCGCGCCACGCGGACCCCGCGCTCGCTCCGCCCGTCCCCTAGGGCGCGCCGAGGTCCGGCCGGGCCAGGAGGCGCTCGTCCGTCAGCGTCTTCAGGAAGGCGAGGATGGACGCCGTCTCGGCGTCGTCCAGGGGCAGGCCGGGGGCGCCCCCGCGCTGGAGGAACACGGGCTCCAGCGTCGAGGAGGGCACCATGTGCCGGCGGTAGTGCGCCAGGACGTCCTCCAGCGTGGCGAGCCGGCCGTCGTGCATGTACGGCGCGGTGACGGCCACGTTGCGCAGGGTGGGCGTCTTGTAGCGCCCCAGGTCCTCGGCGCGCTGGGTGATGCGCCCGCGTCCCCGGGTGACGGCCTCGTCCGCGCCGAAGGCGGCGTCCGGGTCCAGCCCGTTGTTGTGGAACGCGTTGTCGGTGAAGAGCTCCGTGCCATGGCACGGAGCGCAGCGCTGTCGCACCAGCCCCAGGCCCAGCAGCTCCCTCGGCCCCAGCCACGCGCCCGGCTCGCCGCGGCGCCAGCGGTCATAGCGGGAGTCCGCGGAGATGAGCGTCCGCTGGAACTGGGCCAGCGCGCGCAGCAGGTGGCTCAGCGTGAGGCTGTCGGGGCCCAGGGCCGACTCGAAGCGGGTCACGACCTCCGGGTCCGAGGACAGCCGGCTCATCAGCGCCGCGAAGTCGCGCTCGCCCATCTCGTCCGGGTGGGACAGGGGGGCGAGCGACAGGGACTCCAGGTTCTTCGCCCCGCCGTCCCAGAACAGCCCCTCCATCCAGGCCAGGTTGACCAGGGTGGGGGTGTGGCGCACCAGCGGGTGTCCGCTCACGCCGCGCCGGGTGAGCGCGTCGCCATCGGTGAAGGCTCGCGCCTGCTCATGGCAGGTGGCGCAGGAGACCTGACCGGTCGACGACAGCTTCGGGGAGTGGAAGAGCCAGCGCCCCAGCGCCACGCCCTCGGGGGTGAGGGGGTTGTCGGGCGGAGATGGGACGGTGGTGAAGCCCTCGGGGAGGGCCCAGGCGAACCCGGGGCCCTCGCCCGGCTCGGCGGTGGAGGACGGCCCACCGCCACATGCGCCCAGCAGGAGCAGGGCCCAGGTGCATGCGGCCCGCCCCAGGAGCGCGCGGGTCCTCATCGGTCCGGGTTTTCCGCCGACACCCACGAGAACATGGACGCGAACGCGTCCGACAGCGTGGCGCTCGCGCCGCCCTGGGTGGCGCCGATGGTGGGCGTGGTGCGCGGGCTGAGCGACGCGAAGAGGACGGCCACGTCGCCGCGCAGGTTCAAGGTCAGCCGCTTCTGCGAATTGACGGTGACGGCGTTGGGGAAGGTGAAGCTCACCGTGCGGAAGTTGGCGTTGGTGCCGGTGTCCCAGGTGAAGGGGCCGCTCGTCCCGTCGGACTTCGTGTACTGACCATGCGTCTTCGTGAAGATGTAGCTGGTGAACCACATCCAGCTCGCCGACGTCATGTTCCGGAGGATGTGCAGCTCGCCGGCCTGACGGCTCAGGTCGTCATTGTAGGCGGCGTCCACGCCGATGCCGAAGCGGATGCCGGTATACGTGCCGGCGGGCACGGCGGAGGCGAGGATGCGCTCGCGACGGTTGGCGGGAATCGTCACGGGTGACGCGGTGCCCTCGACCTCCTGGGCCTTGATGAGCTCCATGAGGTGGTAGCTGCCCGTCAGCGCCGTCGTGGTGCCGTCCTGCTTGACGAGCACGACGTTCGACAGCCAGTAGCGCAGCTCGGTCAGGCTGAGCGTGTCGCCACCCGAGGTGGTGTACTGCCGGTCCAGCTCGAAGGGCTGGTTGCCGAAGACGAGGGGGAGGTTGAGCTCCAGCGAGCCGTCCGTGGCGGCCAGCTTCGCCTTGAGCGCGTCCAGCTCCGAGCGTGCCTGCTCCAACTGGGCGAGGACGCCGGACCAGTCCTGCGAGGCCAGGAGTTGTTTGGCTTCAGCCAGGCTCTGTTTGACGGAGCTCAGCTCCGAGGCGAGGGCCTCCTTCTCCTGCGCGTTGGCGGCCGCGTCCTGCTCATGCCGGGCGACCTGCGTCTCCAACTCGGAGACCTCCGTCTCCAGGGCCGACACCTGCTTTTCGAGCTGACCGCGCTGCTGCTCGGAGGCCTGGAGCTGGGCGTCGGTGGCGTCGTCCCCGCAAGCGGGAGTCAGCAGGAGGGTGAGCGCGGCGAGGGCGAGTGCACGACCCAGGGGAATCCATGAGGCGGATGGAAGGTTCATTTCGGGGGTCCTCTCACTTCGGGCGGCGTCATGCCGCGTGGTCATTTGTCGCGCGGCGATGTGTCGCGGGACCGGGCTCGTCTTCGCGCCACGAGCCCGGCGAGGGTGTCTTGCGTTCAACGGCCCGGTGGCTTGAGGTCCGCGGGCAGCCCGCCGCCAGGAGTGGGAGGCCGCTCCAGGCCGGTGGGCTGCGTCAGTCCCTGCGCGGGCAGCGGGCCCGAGTCGGGCGTCACGGCCGAGGGTGTCTTCGAGCCGCTGTCCGAGCACGCGCAGAGCGCGCACGCGGCGGCCAATGCAATCAAGTGGCGAGTCATGGCTGTCTCTCCCGCCTCAGTACTTGACCCAGATTTCCGTGCCCGGATGAATCTCCGTCAGCGCTTCCGTGTCCTTGTCGGACTCGATGAGCTCCGTTGTCACCGGGTTGGGGCTGTACGCGCGGTTGCCCGCCCAGACAATCTGGGCGTCGCTGAACACGGCGAAGTCGTGCACGTGCTCCTCCACCGTGTACTTGTTCCAGCCTGGCGTGCGCTTGGGATAGACGAAGAGCGCGGGCGCGGGCTCCGCCTGCGGCGTGGTGCCTGCGTCCGTTCCACCGTGGTCATGTCCACCCGACGTGCCCACCCACTCCACCGTCGTCTCGGCGCCCTCGGCATTCCGGCACGTCTGCGTGGTGGGGAAGTACACCGTGGTGAAGGCGGTGTCCGGCATGCGGGCACGCAGCACCAGCCGGTGCGCATGCGTGTCGGCGGGGAGCACCTCGGCGGCGCTGCTCCGCGTCCACGTGACGGACGTCACGTTGTTGTTCGCGTCCTTCTCCACCACGGCCTTGCCGAAGGCGGAGTCCAGGGGCCGCACGGAGGTGACGCCCGCGGGAATGGCGACCTTGATGCGGTAGGTGTCCGCGCCGCTGCACCCGTGGCCCACGGTGAACTGTGCCTCGTAGGACGTGCCGGCGATGGCGGGACCAGTGCCTGAGACGGCGACATGGGCATGGGCGGCGGTGCCGACCAGCAGGCTCGAGAATGCGAGCAACGTCTTGAGAGTGGGCTTCAAGCGGGGCCTCCAGGAGGAAATGACTGCGCCAGCACCTCGGCGTAGCAGACCGCTTGGAGCGCACCGATGCGGCCATTTGCCGCAGCACGGTGGGGCAGGCCCCTCACTTTCGCCCGACAATCATCTGGAACCCGGAGGGTGGTCCGCGACAATTCGCCGCACCCCTCCGTTCACCACACGTCGTGTTCCCGCAGCAGCGCTCCCAGCGGACGCGAGCCGCCGCGGTGGGCGTCGAAGAGCTGTGCGGCGAGCTGCCGCGTCGGGTGGGCCCAGCCCATGCGCTCGTGTCCCTCGTGCGGCACCGGTGCGCAACGGATGAGCGCCGAGCGCAGCTCCTCCTCGGAGGCGAACACCGGATGCTCCAGCGGCAGCGGGTTCTGCGTGGCGAGGAACACCTGGCGCCCGGCCAGCTCGCGCAGGCTCTCCTCCACCCAGCGCGGGTGAAGACCGTTGGCGGGCTCGTCCAGGATGGCGAAGTCCTCGTTGACGTCCAGGTAGTACAAGAGCGACAGCAGCCGCTTCTGCCCGAAGCCCAGGTCCGCCTGCGTCAGCTCGCGCCCGTCGCGACGGACGAAGTGGAACGAGAACCCTCCGAATCCCACGCGCCCTCCGTTTTCGAACGAGCGCTTCTCCAGCACCTCCACGCGCAGCTTCCCCGACTCCATTCCCGCCAGGCTCACGAAGCGAGAGAGGAACGAGCGCTCCAGCGCGTCGTGGCGCAACTCCAGCGCGTCGACGAGGGGCTCCCGCTCCACGCGCTCCCTCAACCATCCGGGCATCCAGCCGGGCAGGGCCATCAACCCCAACGGGAACACCTCTCCATCGCGCACCTCCATGGCGTAGCGGATGGTGCCCAGGCGCTCGAACATCCCGAGCGATTCGTCGAAGCGCTGCGGCGCCAGGAGGAACGTCCGCCTCAAGAGCTCCTTGAGCCGCTCCTTCATGCCCGCGTCGATGTACTGCGCCGTCATGAACAGCAGCGTCCACACCGAGCGGTCCAGGAGCGACCAGTGCATGGTGCGCGTCCACGCGGGCGCGCCGTCCACCTTGCAGTCGATGCCCTCCGCGTCCGCGCGCATGACGAGCCGCGCCGAGGGCGAGGACAGGAAGAGCTCCACCTCGATGAGCGGCTGGAGCCCCGTGTCGAGCGTGGGCGTGCGCAGCGGCAACAGGCCCGCGCCCTGCCTCGCGCCAGGCTCCGTGCGCTCGGGCACGCGCGTGTCGTTGCGCGCGTACACGTGCAGCTTCATGCCGGGAAACGCCAGCTCATACTCCAACGCGAAGCGCTCGTGGATGAGGCTGGCGAAGTCCGAGGCCAGGACGATGGAGATGAGCTCCAGCAGCGTCGTCCGCCCGGTGCCATTCTCGCCGAGCACCAGGTTGAGTGACGGCCCGGGTGTCAGCTCGGTGCCGGGAGCGACGCTCCGGAAGTGGTGGACGGTGAGCCGGGTCAGCTTCATGCGGAGTCCTCGCCCGGCAGCTTCGTCTTCCCGGGGTACGGCGGGAATACCTCGGTCACTGGAGTGTCTGGTGGCTCGCCTGAATCGTTAGGTGCGCGAGAGGCTCGTCTATACACTCCGCCCGCCTTCGCACCCCCCATGCTTCTGTTCCGAAAGGATGATGTGAGGCCGATGAAGAACGTTGCCCTCGGATGTCTGCTCTCCGCGCTCGTGGCCCTGGTGGCCGCGCCCGCGTCCGCCCAGCTCGAGCTGCCCGCCCCCAGCCCCTCCGCCAAGGTGGCGCAGGAAGTGGGCGTCACCTCGATTTCCATCGACTATTCCAGCCCGGGTGTGAAGGGCCGCAAGGTCTGGGGTGACCTCGTCCCCTGGGACAAGCCCTGGCGCTCCGGCGCGAACCAGTCCACCAAGATTACCTTCAGCCACGACGTCACCTTCGGCGGCAAGGCTGTCCCCGCCGGCACCTACGCCATCGTCACCCTGCCCTCGCAGAAGGGTTGGAAGGTGATGCTGAACAAGGAGCTGGGGCTGTTCTCCACCGCGGCGCAGTACTCGCCCGCCAACGACGTGGCCACCGTCGCCGCGACGACGGCGGCCATTCCCAGCCGTGAGCGGCTGGCGTTTGTCTTCAGCAACACCACGGAGGACAGCACCTCGCTGGACCTCGAGTGGGAGAAGCTGCGCATCTCCGTCCCCATCAAGACGGACACGGCCACGCTGGCCAAGGCCAACATCGAGAAGGCGTCCAAGGCGAGCGCGAGCGAGCACGCCCAGGCGGCCCGCTACGTGGCGGAGTCCACCAAGGACTACGTCGCGGCGCTGAAGCTCGCGGACGCGTCCGTGGCCATGGACTCCAACTGGTTCAACCAGTGGGTTCGCGCGGACATCCTGGCGCGTGACGGCAAGTTCGCCGAGGCCCGCAAGGCCGCCCAGATTTCGTGGGACCTGGGCGAGAAGGACCCGAACTTCTTCTTCAAGGCCCAGGTCTCCAAGGCCCTCGCGGACTGGAAGAACAAGTAGTCGTCCCGGAGCGAGTGGGGCCCCTTCAGCGCCGGGGGGCTCCGCTCACGAGCCGGCGGTAGAGCGCTTCATACCGGTCCAGGGCCGGCTCCATCCTGAAGCGCTCGACGACGTCGGCCCGCGCTCGGACGGAGAAGTTCTTCCAGCGAGTCGCGTCACGCAGCAGGCCGAGCACGTGGCCCGCCATGGCGCGCACGTCGCCCAGCGGGGCCAAGAGGCCCGTGTCGCCGTGGCGCACGACTTCTGGAATGCCTCCCACGTCGCTGGCGACCACGGGGACGCCGCAGCTGAGCGCCTCCAGCGCCGCGAGGCCGAAGCTCTCCTGCTCGCTGGGGAGCAGGAACACGTCGGACGCGGCGAGCACCTCCATGAAGCGGTCCTGCTTGCCGGGAAAGGCCACGCGGTGCGAGAGGCCCAGCTCGCGCAGCATCCGCTCCGCCGGGGCGCGCTCGGGGCCGTCGCCCACCATCACCAGCCGACAGGGGAGCTGTCGGTGGACCTCCGCGAAGACGCCCACCACGTCGGTGATGCGTTTGACGGGGCGGAAGTTGGAGACGTGGATGAGGACGGGCTCGTGTTCGCCCAGGTCCGGGAAGAGGGCGCGAAGGTGCGCGCGCTCCCGCGCGGGGGCATAGCGCTCCGTGTCCACGAAGTTGGCGATGACCTCGATGGGGAAGGTCTGCGGCAGGCTGAAGCCGCTCCACGTCGCGTCGCGGAGGAACGCGGAAGGCGTCGTCACCGCGTCGCTGCGCAGGATGGAGAAGCGCGTCATCGGCAGGTAGCTGGGGTGCACGCCCACCAGCGTGGTGTCCGTGCCGTGCAGCGTGGTGACGATGCGCGGCCCGTGCTCGCCCAGCACCTCGCGCGCCATCCACGCCGCCGTGGCGTGCGGCACCGCGTAGTGCACGTGCAGCACGTCCAGCTTCTCGCTGTTGGCCACCTCAATCATCTTGGAGGCGAGCGCGATGGGGTACGTGCCGGAGCGCTGGAGCGCGGGGTAGTCGCTCTCCGTCACCTCATGGAACGTCACGCCCCGGGGCAGGGTGTCCAACCGCGCGGGCGGCTCCCGGGCGATGAAGTGGACGCGGTGACCCCGCTCGGCCATTCCCAGGCCGATGCCGGTGGCGACCATGCCGCTGCCCCCGAAGGTCGAAAAGCAGGTGATGGCGATGGAGAGGGGCGGACTCATCGGCGGTGAGGAAAGAACAGGGGCTTCTCGAAGCTATTCCGGCGGAAGTGGTCCACCGGGTCGATGAGGCCCAACGTCTCCCGGACGACATACGGCTCGCCGTGGGCGACACCCACCTGGGCGCCATAGAACCTGTCCCGCGCCTCCAGCGAGGAGAGCGACAGCGGCGAGCCCACCAGCGTGGCGGGTGCGTCCGCTCGGGGCTCCACCTGACTCGCGTAGCAGCGCACGGCCGCCGTCTTGCTCGCGTACACGGCCGACACGTCCACGACGAAGCTCGGCTCGGCCAGGTGGCGCAGGGGGTAGTAGAGCACCTGCCGAGGCGTGAACGGGGGGCCGGGCGGCTCGGTCTCGAACTTGCGCACCCCCGCGAAGAACAGCGCGCGCGTCACCAGCGCGCTGGCGGCCTCGTGGTCCGGGTGGCGCTCCTCCTCCCACGGGACGATGACCAGCTCCGGCCGCAGGCGGCGGAGCACTTCGACGATGCGGGCCACCGCGGAGTCGCGGATGCGCTCGGACTCGCTGGCCTCGAAGCCGGCCCAGGGGTTGAGCCAGCCGTCGGGCAGGCCCAGGTTCTCCCTCACCGACAGGCCCAACACTCGCGAGGCGGCCTCCGTCTCCGCCGCGCGCGTCTCCAGCGTCCCGCGAGAGCTCTTCTCGCCGCGCGACAAGTCAATGATGCCGGTGCGGTGGCCCAGGCTCGAGAGCTTCGCCATCAGCCCGCCGCAGAACAGCTCCACGTCGTCCGGATGCGGGCCGAAGGCGAGGGCCTCCAGTCCGTAGGTCGCGCCGCTCGTGCTCATGGCGTCAAATCCCGGAGGTCACCGGAGAAGGGGACACACGCGTCGAGCACCTGGCGGGTGAAGGCCCGGGAGCCGAAGCGACACGCGTAGTAGGCCATGCCGTGGATGCGCTCCTGCGGCGCCCCGTCCGGCACGAGCATGGCGCGCAGCCGGTCCACGCGCTCGGTGGTGACCTCGTCGCGCAGCGCGAGCGCGCGGCCGTAGCGGGCCGACAGGCGCGACACCGCGGCGCGCACGGTGCCCCGGGTGCGCTTGAGCGCGTCGAGCAGTTGGGGGTCGAGCTTGAGCATCGTCTCGCCCATGCGGTCCAGCTCCGAGGAGAAGGCGCCGAAGAGGCGCGCCTCCAGCGTGCCCGCGGGCTCGTAGGGCTCCGCCGCGTCCCGCGTGGAGAGCCTCGTCAAGAGCGCGTCGCGGGGCTCGCCCACCTCGTCCGGCGTGAGGCCCAACTTGTGGAGGAGTCTGCGGGCCCGGTCGTCCAGCACGCGGAAGCGGGCGCGCGGCACCACCAGCGGCATGGGCAGGCCCGCGTGCTCATAGAGGGGAGACAGTTGCGCGAAGTAGGAGACCTCGCCCGGGCCGCCGACATAGGCCGCCGTCGGCAGCCACGTGTCCTGGAGGAGCGGACGCAGGAGCGCGGAGGTGGTGAAGCGCAGCGGCTCGCGCGCAAGCCAGTCCAGGAGCTCCTTCGTCGTCACCGTGGCGCCGCGCGGGTGGCCCACCAGGGTCCACGTGTCGGGGCCCGCCGGGTCCATCCGGTAGCGCGCGCCCTCGATGCCGTCAGGCGAGTAGAAACCGAGCGGAGCGCCGGGACGGATGTGGACCTGCTCGGAGAAGCCCGCCTGCGTCAGCGCCTCCACGCGACGCGAGAGCGCGGTGGAGATGGCGGAGGCGTCCTGAATCGCGAGCCGGTGGATGGGCGCGGCGAAGGGCGCGAGGCGCGCGTCCCTCGGGTCGATGAAGACCAGGCCCTCTTCGGCGAAGAGGGTGGCGAGCACCTGGGTGAACGCCTCCGCGAGCGTCGCGTCGGGCTGGTAGGCGCGCGCGAGCAGCTCCAGGTGTTCGGAGACCTGGGGCTCTCCGTTCAGCTCACAGCGCAGGGCCTCCAGGGCCTGGGTGACCCCCGAGCCCAGCTTGCGGTGGGCGACGGGCGCGCGCGAGGTGGCGGCCTCGGGCACCTCCAAGGCCACGCGCTTCGCGGAGCCTCGCGGGCTCGCGACGAAGCAGTGGTCCACCTCCGGCAGGTCGTGGTCCTCGGTTTGAAGCCAGAAGACGGGAACACAGGGCCGCCCGGTTTCTTCCCGAAGCGCGCGCGCGGCGCTGATGGCGGCGGCGGCCTTGTAGAGCGTGAAGAGCGGGCCGAGGAACAGCCCCATCTGCTGGCCCGTCACCACGGCGATGGTGCCAGGGCGGGCGAGCTCCTCCAGATGACGCTCGCGCGCGGGACTCGGCGCGAGGCGTGCGTTCTGGGCCGACACGACGTCGAGCAGGGCCGACGACATGGGGCGAGAGGCGGCGGCGGCCGCGGCCTCCGCGCGAGCGGCGCGGTGACGGAAGCGGTCGGGCAGGAAGGCGAGCGCGCGTGGGTCTCCCTTGAGCCACGCGGTGGGAAAGGAAGGCGTCACGGTGCGCGGTGATAACAGGTCATCTTCGGGTCGGCACGGAGAAGGACGGTGACGCGCACGCAACGTGAGGCCGTGGCTGGGCGCGTCATGGGATGAACGCCAGGCGCGCGTGGGTGAAGGCCTTGTTGTAGGGTCCGCCGCGGATGCGAACCCTGCTCACCTTTGGCATGACGCTGGCCATGAGTCTTGGATTTGGGACTTCGGCTTTCGCCCAGGCACCTCGGCAACCCCACGCGGGGGAAATCGCGGCCGGACTCCGACGGCTCGGCGTGACGGGCAGCGTGCTCTACGTCGCCGCCCACCCGGACGACGAGAACACGCGCTTTCTCGCCTGGCTGGTCGGTGAACGCGGGCTGCGCGCGGGCTACCTGTCGCTCACGCGCGGTGACGGCGGACAGAACCTCATCGGCACGGAGCAGGACGAGCTGCTCGGGCTCATCCGCACCTATGAGCTGCTGGCCGCGCGCCGCGTGGACGGCGCCGAGCAGTACTTCACCCGCGCGCGCGACTTCGGCTACACGAAGTCCGCCGACGAGGCGCTGCGCATCTGGGGACACGACGCGGTGCTGGCGGACGTGGTGCTCGCCATCCGTCGCTTCCAGCCGGACCTCATCGTCACGCGCTTCAACACGAAGCCGCCCAACCACGGACACCACACCGCGTCCGCGCTGCTCGCCGCCGAGGCCTTCACCGCCGCCGCGGACCCCCAGCGCTTCCCCGAGCAGCTCGACCTGGTGAAGCCGTGGAAGGCGGACCGGCTGTTGAACAACGTCTCCACGTGGAGCCTCAAGCCCGACGCGGACATGTCCGGCTATCTCAAGGTGGATGTCGGCGGGTACGACGCGCTGCTCGGTCGCTCCTGGGGGGAAATCTCCGCGGAGAGCCGCAGCCAGCACAAGAGCCAGGGCTTCGGTGTCCCGGCCGAGCGCGGTCCGCTGCTGGAGTACTTCACGCCGCTCGATGGCACGGCGCCGAAGGCGGACGTGTTCGAGGGCCTGGATTTTTCCTGGCGCCGCTGGAAGGGCACGGAGGCCGTGGCCCGCGCGGTGGACGACGCGGTGAAGGGCTTCGATGCGCGCGCGCCCTCCCGCACCGTGCCCGCGCTCTTGCGCGTCCATGAGGCGCTGTCCGCGCTGCCCGGGGACCACCCGTGGAAGGCGCTCAAGCTGCGCGAGACGGAGTCGCTCATCGCCGCGTGCGCGGGGTTGTTCCTGGAGGCGAGAGCGCCAGAGGCCGCGGGCGTGCCGGGCACTCCGGTGGCGCTGAGCCTGTTCGCGCTGAACCGCTCGCCCACCGCGCTTCGATGGGTGAGCGTGACGCTCCCGGGCGGGGAGAGCGTGCCGGTGAACACGGCGCTCGCCGAGCACACGCCCTTCAAGCTGGAGAAGAAGGTGACGCTGCCGGAGGACGCGACCATCACCACGCCGTACTGGCTGCGCAAGCCTTTCGAGGGAGGGCTCTTCGCGTTGGAGCCCTCGGACCGCGCGCTGACGGGGTTGCCCGAGGGGGGCCCCGCGCTGGCGGTGACCTTTGTCTACGAGGTCGGCGGTCGGCGCATCACCGTGACGCGGCCGGTGGTGCACGTGTGGACGGACCCGGTGCGCGGAGAGCTGTACCGCGCGTTCGAGGTGGTGCCCGCCGTCACCGCGACGCTGGAGCGTGACCGGGTGATGTTCCCCAATGGGGCGACGCAGGCCGTCTCCGTGGTGTTGGGCGCGGGGCGCTCGGAGGCCACGGGCAAGGTGCGCCTGGAGCTGCCGCGGGGTTGGCGCTCGGAGCCGGTGGAGCAGTCCTTCCAGCTCGCCGCGCGCGGTGATGAGCGCACCGTCCAGTTCCGGGTGACGCCGCCCAAGGGCGCCACGGAGAAGGGCCGCCTGCGAGTCGTCGTGGAAAGCGGAGGCCGCGCGGAGTCATGGCGCGTGCGCGACGTCGCCCACGAGCACCTGCCTCCTCTCGCGGTGCGCCAGCCGTCCGAGGCGACGCTGATTCCCTTCGCGCTCGCGACGAAGGTGAAGCGCCTGGGCTACATCCCGGGCCCGGGAGACCGTGTGGCGGAGAGCCTGGCGGCGGTGGGCTACGAGGTGACGGTGCTCCCCGAGGAGCGGCTGGCTTCCGAGACGCTGGAGCGCTTCGACGCCATCCTCGTCGGTGTGCGCGCCTTCAACGCGAACCCGCGCCTCGCCGTGCACCGCGAGCGGCTGCTCGACTACGTGAAGCAGGGTGGGCGCCTGGTGGTGCAGTACAACACCAACAGCCGCGTGGGTCCGCTGGCCGCCTTCGTGGGGCCGTATCCGCTGGAGATTGGCCGCGAGCGCGTGACGGACGAGACGGCGGTGATGACGCCCGTGTCGAAGGACGAGCCGCTGTTGCGCACGCCCAACCGGCTCACGGATGCGGACTTCGACGGCTGGGTGCAGGAGCGCGGCCTCTACTTCGCGTCGAAGTGGGATGACCACTACCGGCCGGTGTTCGAGCTGAACGACGCGGGGGAGGCGCCCTTGCGCGGCTCGCTGCTCGTCACCCGTCACGGCAAGGGCGTGTTCGTCTACACGGGCCTGGCCTTCTTCCGTCAGCTCCCCGCCGGAGTCCCTGGCGCATACCGCCTCCTGGCGAACGTCCTCGCGCAATGAGTGCTCCCGTGAATCCGTCTCCCTCCCAGACGCCGCCCGAGAAGAGGCCGGAGCTGGATGACGCGCCGCCGCTCCTGGGCTCGTGGCGCAACGTCTACCTGCTGGTGTTCGGCGCCTTTGTCCTGTTCCTCGCGCTGTCGTCGGTGCTCACCTGGGTGTACTCGTGACCTTGCTTGACTGGGTGGTGCTCGTCGGAACGATTGCGTTCATCATCACCTGGGGCATGTGGAAGTCCCGGGGCGCGAAGAACACCGAGGACTATCTGCGCGGCACGCGCGAGCTGAAGTGGCCCACGATTGGCCTCGCGGTGATGGCCACGCAGGCGAGCGCCATCACCTTCCTCTCCGTTCCCGGTCAGGCGTACGAAGACGGCATGCGCTTCGTGCAGTTCTACTTCGGACTGCCGTTCGCGATGATTCTCATCAGCGCGGTCTTCGTTCCCATCTACTACCGGCTGAACGTCATCACCGCGTACCAGTACCTGGAGTCCCGCTTCGACTTGAAGACGCGCCTGTTGGGTGCCTTCCTGTTCCTGGTGCAGCGGGGCCTGGCGGCGGGCATCACCATCTACGCCCCGGCCATCATCCTCTCCACCATCCTCGGCTGGCCGCTGGAACCCACCGTCGTCGCCATGGGCGCGCTGGTCATCCTCTACACGGTGACGGGCGGCTCCAGCGCCGTCAGCCAGACGCAGAAGCAGCAGATGGTGGTGATGATGGGCGGTATGGTGGTGGCCGCGCTCGTCATTCTCTGGCGGCTGCCCAAGCACGTGTCATTCGGCGACGCCGTGGACGTCGCGGGCGCGTTCGGCCGGATGAACGTGGTGAGCTTCGACTTCAACGTGCAGGACCGTTACAACTTCTGGTCCGGGCTCACAGGCGGCTTCTTCCTGGCGCTGTCCTACTTCGGCACGGACCAGTCGCAGGTGGGCCGCTATCTGACGGCGCGCTCCATCACCGAGAGCCGCCTGGGATTGCTGTTCAACGGCGTCCTCAAGCTGCCGATGCAGTTCCTCATCCTCTTCGTCGGCATCCTCGTCTTCGTCTTCTACCAGTTCAGCACGCCGCCCCTGCTCTTCAACGACACGCTGGGCGAGCGCATGCGCGCGTCGACGCAGGCGGCCGAATACTCGGCGCTGGAGGCGAAGTGGGAGCAGGTGCAGTCCAGCAAGCGCGCGGAGGTGGAGCGCTACCTGGCGGCGGGTGACGCGGGTGACGCCGCCACGCAGGCGGGAGTCCGGGAGGCCCTGCGCGCCTCCTCGGGAGAGGCCAGCGCTGTCCGCAAGGAGGCCAAGGCCCTGGTGTCGCGCGCGCTGCCCGGCGCGGAGACCAAGGACTCCGACTACATCTTCATCAGCTTCGTGAAGCGCTGGCTGCCCAGCGGCCTCTTCGGGTTGCTCATCGCCGTCATCCTGTCGGCGGCCATGAGCTCCATCGCCAGCGAGCTGAACGCGCTGGGCGCCACCACCACGGTGGACTTCTACCGGCGCGTGTTCCGTCCGGAGGCGTCGGACCGGCACGTGCTCATCGCCTCCAAGCTGTTCACCGTGTTCTGGGGACTGGTGGCGGTGGGCTTCGCGAGCTTCGCGTCGCTGCTCGACAACCTCATCCAGGCGGTGAACATCCTGGGCTCCATCTTCTACGGCACGGTGCTGGGCATCTTCCTGGTCGCCTTCTTCCTCAAGCACGTGCGGGGACACGCCGTCTTCACCGCCGCCGTCATCTCCCAGGCCACGGTGATTGGTCTCTTCATGCTCAGCGACATCGGCTACCTCTGGTTCAACGTCATCGGCTGCGCGCTCGTCGTCGCGCTCAGTCTGGCGCTCCAGGTGGTCATGCCCCGCGAGCCGCGGGCCGCTCCAGTTACCGGGGCGTAGGAGACGTCCGCGTGAGCCTCGGGGCGGAGGCTCACGCGGACGTCCGCCGTCGAGGCTAGCGAGGCCCCACGAGGTACATGCAGGTTCCCAACGCGGGAGGCGGGATGACCTGCGAGAACCACGCTGGGCATCCCGAGCCCATGACTCCGACGGAGAGGGTCGTTCCCAGACTGAATCCCGCCATCCGCCAGATGAGGACCTGACCCGAGCCCGGGTTGTGCCAGACGATGTCCGGGTTGCCATCGCGCGTGTAGTCCGCGGTGGCGCCGACATAGAAGGCCAGGGACATTCCAGGCAGGGAGAAGGAGCCGAGGATGGCGGTGTTGTTCATGCGCCAGATGTCGTTCTGTCCCGAGGTGCGGTTGCGCCAGAGCAGGTCCGTCCTCCCATCTCCGTCGAAGTCCGCCGCGCCCACGATGTACCAGGGCAGCGAGCGAGGAAGGGGCGTGGAGAAGCCGATGGGCGTGGGCCCGGACATGTACTGGTAGAAGAACTGCCCCGAGACGCGGTTGTGCATCACCAGGTCCGTCTGCCCGTCCATGTTGAAGTCGCCGGATGCGGCGACGTACCAGTCCGACGACGGGAGGGTGCCTGAGATGGGCGCCATGCCGAGCACGCTGAAGGTGCTGCTGAGGAAGCGGATGGCCTCACCCGTCGACCCGGGCGAGTGGAGGACGAGGTCCGGGTCCGCCGTCGGGCCGCCGAAGTTGGAGGCGGCCTGAACGATGAGCGACGGCGACACGGCGGGCATCACCGCCGTGGTGGCCAGAGAGGGGCCGGCCATGACCCAGGTGAGCATGTTGCCCGTGCCCTGGTTCCTCCACAGCAGGTCGGAGTCCGCGCCGCTATTGAAGCTCACGACGCTGTTGCTGATGGCCTGGGACTGTTTGCCCTCCGGCGCGACGCCTTCGTCGAGCGCTCCCTCTGGCGCGCCACAGCCCAGGACACTTCCAGCAAGACACAACGTCAGCACGGTCTTCTTCATGTTCAGTTCCCCCATGGGTGGCCTCTCTTCGGAAACGACGTGACTGCACGGCCCTGGGCCAGCTTGTCCGCGACGCCTGGCTCCGCCACCGAAGACAGCGCGCCAGAGAGGATGAAGCCAAAACCCAGCTCGACGATGCGCTGCGCGGGGTGCACGGTGGGTGAAGTCATGGCGCGCATCTTGACCCAGGCCCCTGATGCGAAGCCAATGCCTGCGCATACCCGCCGTCACAGGTGGTATGTCCCAATGCGTCAGTCTCCGTCGCCAGCATGCGATGTCTGGGTATAGGGGCGCATCGCGATGGCGTCATGCTCCACTCCCAGTCGAGTTCGTTGCCTCGGTGCGAGCAGCGACCCGCGAGCCTCTGGTCCAGGCCGAGCATGAGGGGAACTGACGCGTAACGTCTTCGTTTCGAATCTGCTTGCCCCGTCTTCGCGTGCGCTGATAGGTAACGAGTCGTTGACATATGAGTCCTCGCCTCGCCATCGCCACCCTGCCCACGGCTTCAGGGCCTTCATCGACGCTCGACGCGGTGTTCTTCGCGCTCGCCGACGGCACCCGGCGGGCGTTGCTGGCCCGGCTCCGGAGCTCCGAAGCGACCGCGGGGAGCCTCGCCACGGGCTTCGCGATGACCCGGCCCGCGGTGTCGCGCCATCTGCGCGTGCTGCGCCAGGCGGAGATGGTCCGCGAGGAGCGCCGGGGACGCGAGCGCGTCTACACGCTGGAGCCGCGGCGCCTGCAGCTCATCAGCGATTGGCTCGAGGACTACCGCGTGTTCTGGCCAGCGCGGCTCCATGACCTCAAGGACTTCGTCGAGTCGATGCCCGACGACGCGCCTGTCCCACCCCAGGTC
>NZ_JABXEM010000155.1:0-26410 GCF_013372595.1 Myxococcus sp. AM011 | reverse complement strand
GCAGCGTGCGAATCCTCTCCACGCCGGGACATACGCCGGGCCACCAGTCGCTGCAGGTGAACCTCCCTCGGACGGGGACCGTCGTCCTGTCGGGGGACCTCTGCCACACGCGAGAGAACTGGGAGCGAGAATCGACGACGTGACGAAGCGACTGGCGCGTGCTCGGGCCCGGGAGGACGACGGCAACTGCGAGGAGGCCATCAAGCTCTACCGGGCGGTGACGAAGGACTACCCCCGCTTCGCCGACGCGCAGCGTGGCATCACCCGGTGCAAGCAGATGCTCCCGCCGGACGTGTCCGAGTAGCGAGAGCCTTCCCCCGCGTCCGCTCACGGTGGCGTGGCTCCAGGAGGGTCACGAACCGGAGCGGACCGGAGGCTCGCGCGACGGCAGCGCGTGGAGCAACGACTACTCAATCGGGTTGCAGCCCGGGATGCAGTGACGCACGTTGATGAGCGTCTTCGTCCCGGCGATGTTCGACTGACAGGCCGCGTACAGCGTGGCCGGCTGGCCCGGAACGCGCGTCGTGCCGCACTTCGGGGCGCAGGCCTGCACGTTCTCCGTCCAGTAGAGGAGCGAGTCGCCGCTCGCGCAGACCGGCGGAATGCCGATGCCCTGCTCCACGCTGCTCACGGGGGCCTGCGTCTCGGCGGCCTCCGAGGTGGGCTCGCCGCCTCCACAGGCCAGGAGGGACAAGGAGAAGCAGGCGGTCAGCGCGACGAGGATACGGGGAGCCTTCATCGGAAACTCCAGGGCCAGAGGTGGAACTCCCGCATCATGCCCAAGGCCCGAATTCCGGTGAAGCTCCCTCCACGTCCGTAATCTGCTGACACATGTATCGGCTGTATCAATTCGGACGCGCCCGGAAGTCGCCTCCCGAGCGCCGGGCTCGCTCACCCGCCGACAGACGTCGTGGGCTTCGCGTCGCGCGACAGCCTGGCGTGCACCTGCGAGAGCAGCTCGTAGGAGCGCAGTCGCGCCGTGTGGTCGAAAATCTGCGCGGTGATCATCAACTCATCCGGCTGCGTCTCGGCGATGAAGGAGCGCAGTCCCTCGCCCACCTGCTCCGGGTCTCCGACGATGGAGCAGGCCAGCATGGATTCGACCTCCGCCAGCTCATACTCGGTGATGCGCCCGTCCATCGTCTCCACGGGTGCGGGGAGCTGGCCCGGCCGGCCGCGCCGCAGGTTGACGAAGGCCTGCAGCAGCGACGTGAAGAGGTGCTGGGCCTGGGCCTCGGTGTCGGCGGCGAAGACGTTGAGGCCCAGCATGGCGTAGGGCTTCTGGAGCACCTCGGACGGACGGAACTGGCTGCGGTACAGACGCAGCGCCGTCATCATCTGCTGCGGCGCGAAGTGCGAGGCGAACGCGAAGGGCAGTCCCATGGCGGCGGCGAGCTGCGCGCTGAAGAGGCTGGAGCCCAAGAGCCACAGCGGCACCTTCAGGCCCATGCCTGGCACCGCGCGCACGGCCTGGTGAGGCTCCGGCTCCCGGAAGTAGGCCTGCAGCTCCGCGACGTCCTGGGGGAACGCGTCGGAGGAGTCCACGCGACTGCGCCGCAGGGCGGAGGCGGTGCGCTGGTCCGTGCCGGGAGCGCGGCCCAGGCCCAGGTCGATGCGGCCGGGGTACAGGGTCTCCAGCGTGCCGAACTGCTCGGCGATGACGAGCGGCGAGTGGTTGGGGAGCATGATGCCGCCGGCCCCCACGCGGATGGTGGAGGTGCCCTGCGCGACATGGCCGATGACGACGGCGGTGGCCGCGCTGGCGATGCCCGTCATGTTGTGGTGCTCGGCGAGCCAGAAGCGCTGAAAGCCCCAGCGCTCCGCGTGGCGAGCCAGGTCCAGCGTGGAGCGCAGGGCGTCGCCGGCGTCGCTGCCCTGGCGGATGGGGGAGAGGTCGAGAACGGAGAAGGGAATCATCGAGGGACCCCAGGGCATGCACGCGGAACGGAGGACGGGCCCGTCCCGTCCCGGGCGGCACCACCCCCGGCGTCCCAGCGTTAACCGGGGGCACCCGGGAGCGCACGGGAAACGCGGGAGGGCTCGGACGCTCCCTCGCGGATTGGGGCGCTCCCGGGCGGCGACAGGGCGCCCGGCCCGGTAGACTCTCCCGGTGTCCATGCGCGAGTTCAGTCAGCGGGAAGTGGTGGAGCAGCTTCAGTCCCTGGACGTCCGCGAGGGAGGCGTGCTCCTGGTCCACACGTCCTTCAAGGCGGTGCGGCCCGTCGAGGGAGGCCCTCTCGGGCTGATTGGCGCCTTGCGCGCGGCGGTGGGCCCGGGAGGCACGCTGGTCATGCCCACGATGACCGACGGGGAGACGGTGTTCGACCCGGTGTCCACGCCGACCACGGACATGGGCATCACCGCGGAGCTGTTCTGGCGACAACCCGGAGTCACCCGCAGCACGCACCCGGGAGGCTCGTTCGCCGCCGAGGGCCCCCACGCGGCGGACATCTGCCGACCGCAGCCCCTCGCCCCGCCGCATGGCCCCGACAGTCCGGTGGGCCGGGTGCATGAGCTGGGCGGCCAGGTCCTGCTGCTCGGCGTGACGCACTCGGAGAACACGACGCTGCACCTGGCGGAGGCGCTGGCGAACGTCCCCTACTCCATCTCCCATCCGTGTGTCGTCGAGGTCGACGGAGTGGTGGGCACGGTGATGATTCCCGAGACGGACCACTGCTGCCAGGGCTTCCGGATCGCCGACGACTGGCTCCGGGCCCGAAGCCTCCAGCATGAAGGACCGGTGGGTCATGCACCCGCGCGCCTGTTCGACTCCCGCGCGCTCGTGCCCCTCGCGGTGGACCGGCTCACCGTGGCGCCGCTCACGTTCCTCTGTTCTCCGGACAACGGCTGCGAGGAGTGCGACGCGGCGCGGGCGAGCGTCACCGGCGTCGCGACCTGACCGCGCGGCGAAAGCGTCGGCTGGCGAAAGGCATCTGGGACTCCAGGGCCGAACTGAGCACCGGAGATCAACCCGGGTGTCGCTGGAACAACGGGCTTTCGGGCGCGCGCGAAATGCCCGTGCCTTGTGTGCGCGCAGTGCCTCAATAGCAGCGCGCTTTGAAGCGCGTCAGCAATTGGGGGACGGGATGAACAAGACTCACGGGCATGTCGGCTGGGTATTCCTCGCCGCGGCGCTGGCCACCTCGCAGGGGGCCTGCTCGAAAAGCAAGGACAATGGCGACTCGGTCAATCAGAACCAGACACAGGAGGGCCCCGCGGACCAGGGGCCGGACCTGCCGCGTCTGACGGGAGGAGACGCGACGAAGGGTCAGCAGGTGTTCCGCTTCGAGACCTTCGGCAACGAGGGCTTCTGGACCGACGCGGCGCGACTGCCCGCGGGAATCGTCGCCGCGAAGCTCACGCCGGTGCAGGCGCTGCAAGCGGGCCTGAGCGTCAACGTGGACGCGCTGGACGCCGCCACGAAGACGGCGGTGGCGAACGAACTGGCCGCCCAGGGCACCAGCGGGCCGCTGCTCAATGACCCGGCCACCACGCTGGCGCTGCTCAACGCCAACGCGGTGATTGGCGTCGTGGTCAAGGACAGCAACGGCGATGGCAAGCTGGACGTCGCCACCGGTGACAAGGTCGGCGTGAGCTGCGCGCTGTGCCACGCCATCACCGATGGCTCGGTGGTGAAGTCTCCGAACAACCTGGGGGGCGGCTCCATCGGCAAGCAGGTCGACGGGCCGACGCCGCACAACCTCAACGTCGGTGGCATCTTCGCACTCGCCGCCAACACGCGCGCGTTCTTCCCGCTCCTCCAGGTGAAGTTCGCCGCCTTCGGGAACAAGTCCATTGGCCGGGCGCCGTCGGACCAGGGACTCACCGAGACGTCCACCGAGGCGCAGGTCGATGCGCTCGTGGGCAACCCGGCCTTCTATCCGCTGGGGACCTTCGATGACGCGCCGGACGGCACGGGCGCGCAGCAGCACATCGCGCCCTTCTTCCGGACGGACCTGGCGGCGCCCTGGGGAACTCCCGGCGACATCGCCCGGCTCGAGAACTTCGACAACCTCGTCTACACGGTGCTGTTGGACCCGACGAGCCTGGTGACGCCGGAGGGGCGAGCGTTCCTCCGGGCCCTGCTCGACGAGGCCGCGGGCAACGAGCTGGCGGATGACTACCTCACCATCCTCAAGGACACCCAGGTCCGAGGAAAGGGAGGCGTGGTGGGCGAGGGCTTCCCCTACATCACCGCGACACAAGTCACCGCGGACAAGGCGGGGACGGAAGAGGCCCCGGTGGGCCTGCGGGTGAGCGAGGACGCGTTGAGGGACTTGAATGCGTACACCGACGGCCTCGCGGCGCCGGCACCGGGGGCCTTCGACGCCACCCTGGCCGCGCGCGGCAAGGAGCAGTTCGCCGCGCGGTGCACCCGCTGCCACAACGTGGCCCAGAGCAAGCGCGTCCCGTCCTTCATCGTGCCGATGAAGTCCATCTTCCCGGGCTACAACCCCACGGTGCTCGCGGAGCGTCCCGCCGAGGCCGGGGTGCGCCCCATCGCCTTCGACCCCATCCAGAATGACCCGTCCACCATCTTCGACGACAAGACCGTCGTCGTGGATGCCAGCCGCCGGGGCGAGCCGCGTGGCTCCGCCATGCCGCTGCTGCTCGACCTGGGGAGGAAGGACCGCTTCCTCCATGACAGCTCCGTGGTGGGGCTGACGTCGCTGGTGGACCCCATGCGCGGTGACAAGGCGCCCCATCCCTTCTACGTGCCGGATGCGGCGCAGCGCACGGAGCTGGTGGAGTTCCTGAAGAGCCTGTAGCCGACATGGCGAGGAGGACTCAGTCCTCCTCCAGGTCCTTCTTCAAGCGGGCCAACAGGCTCACCGCCTCGGCGGCATAGGGGGAGATCCACCGGTCGTGGATCTCCTTGAAGGGCGCGGCGTTGAGGTAGTTCCATCGCTTGCGCCCCTCTCGCACGGCAATCACCAGGCCCGCGCGCTCCAGCACGCCCAGGTGCTGCATCACCGTGCACCGGTCCAGGGACGCCGCGAAGTGCTCGCAGAGGTCGCCCGTCGTCCGCGGCGCGGTCTTCAGCAAGTCCAGCATCGCCCGCCTCCGCGCGTCCGCCAGCGCCTTGAAGATCTGGTCGTCCTGGGCTTCCCGTGACATGTTATAGAAGTATAACATGTCGTTCGACGAAACCCCAGCGGGAGGAAGCTCCATGGAGCCGAAGTTCCAGGTGCAGTTGAAGATCCAGAAGCCGGTGGCCGAGGTCTTCGACGCGGTCATCAACCCCAAGAAGTTGAGCGGGTACTTCGTGCAGGCCGCCAGCGCGCCCATGGTGGAGGGCACGACGGTGAAGTGGCGGTTCGCGGAGGTGCCGGGCGAGCACGACGTCGTCATCCGCACCGTGGCGAAGGACGAGCGCATCGCCTTCGAGTGGGAGGCCGCGGGCGGTGGCTACAACACCCTGGTGGAGATGCTGTTCAAGCCCATCGACGAGCGGAACACGCTGGTCCAGATTCGCGAGTCCGGCTGGAAGACGGACGCGAAGGGCATCGAGGCGTCCTACGACAACTGTGGTGGCTGGATGCACATGATGCTGTGTCTCAAGGGCTACCTCGAGTTCGGCATCAACCTGCGCGCGGGCGGCGCCTTCTGAAGAAGCCCCCCGAGCTGCCTTCGCCCCGAGCTACAGCGAGGGCAGCACCGGCGCGTCCTTGAGGCGAGGCGCGCGCAAGTCCTTGGGGGACAGCAACGGCTCGGACACCGGCCAGGGGATGGCGAGGTCCGGGTCGTTCCACGCGATGCAGCGCTCCGTCTCCGGCGCGTACAGCGTCGTGCACTTGTAGTGGAAGTCGGCGGTGTCGCTCGTCACGCAGAAGCCGTGGGCGAAGCCGGGCGGAATCCAGAGCTGTCGGCGGTTCTCCCCGGACAGCTCCACCGCCACCCACTGGCCGAAGGTTGGCGAGCCGCGCCGGACGTCGAGCGCGACGTCGTACACGCTCCCCGCGAACACCTGCACCAGCTTCCCCTGCCCTCGCGGCTCCTGGAAGTGCAGTCCGCGCAGCGTTCCCCGCGCCGAGCGCGAATAGTTGTCCTGCACGAAGGGCCCGGGGATGCCCACGTCCGCGTAGCGCTTCTCGTGGAACAGCTCCATGAAGAAGCCCCGGTCGTCACCGAAGACCTTCGGCTCCACCAGCAACAGGTCCGGAATCTCCAGCGGCGTCACCTTCATGACACCGCGCCCCGGTTCTCCGCGACGGACATCAGATATTGCCCGTACTCGTTCTTCCGCATCGGCTCCGCCAGCGTCACCAGTTGCTTCGCGTCGATGTAGCCCATCCGGTACGCAATCTCCTCGGGGCACGACACCTTGAGGCCCTGGCGCCGCTCGATGATCTCGATGAAGTTGGACGCCTCCATCAACGAGCTGTGCGTCCCCGTGTCCAGCCACGCGTACCCACGCCCCATCAGCTCCACGTCGAGCTGTCCGCGACGCAGGTACTCGGCGTTCACGTCGGTGATCTCCAGCTCGCCCCGCTTGCTCGGCTTGAGCGCGGCGGCGATGTCGAGCACCTGGTTGTCGTAGAAGTACAGCCCGGTGACGGCGTAGTTCGACTTCGGCTTGAGCGGCTTCTCTTCCAGGCTCACCGCGCGGTTGTTCGCGTCCAGCTCCACCACGCCGTACCGCTCCGGGTCCTTCACGTAGTACCCGAACACGGTGGCGCCCGCCGTGCGCTTCGCGGCCTCGCGCACCAGCCTGCTGAGTCCGTGCCCGTAGAAGATGTTGTCGCCCAGGACGAGCGACACGGGGTCCTCGCCGACGAAGTCGCGGCCGATGACGAACGCCTGCGCCAGTCCCTCCGGCCGGGGCTGCTCCGCGTACTCGAAGCGCATGCCCCACTGGGTGCCGTCCTCCAGCAGCTCCCGGAAGCGCGGCAGGTCCTGCGGCGTGGAGATGATGAGC
Source organism: Myxococcus sp. AM011 (assembly GCF_013372595.1). NCBI lineage: Bacteria > Pseudomonadati > Myxococcota > Myxococcia > Myxococcales > Myxococcaceae > Myxococcus > Myxococcus sp. AM011. The sequence goes on along the minus strand of NZ_JABXEM010000155.1, from coordinate 19,491 downwards.
ACGTCGCGGATGCCCGCCAGCATCAGCGTGCTGAGCGGGTAGTAGATCATCGGCTTGTCGTGCACCGGCAGCAGTTGCTTGCTGACCACCCGGGTCAGTGGGTACAGCCGCGTGCCCGAGCCGCCTGCGAGGATGATGCCCTTCATGTCCACCTCTCGACGTCAGTGCCCGCGCGCGGCCTTCCACGTCGCGTGGAAGCGCGTCAACGACTCGGTCAGTTCCAGGGGTTTCGCCGCCAGCTCCGCACGGACCTTGTCCGTCTTGAGCCCGCCCTTCAGCGGCCGGGGACTGGGCAGCTTCAGCTCCGCCATGCGCGTGGGGACGATGAGCTTCGCGTCGAACCCGAACACCTCGCACAGCGCCCGTCCGTAGGCCACGCGGTCGACGACGGTGCCGCCGCACGTATTCCACACGCCCCCGAGCTTGCGCTCCCCCAACTCCACCAGCATCGCCGCCACGTTGTCCGCGAGGCTGGGCGAGACAACCTGGTCCTCGAACAGCCGCGCGGGCTGCCCCTTCTCCAGATTCGTCACCAGCCACGCGCCGAAGTTGAGCCGCCCCTCCACCGGAGGCCAGCCATACACCACCGCCGTCCGGGCGATGGCGCAGCCGGGCGCGAGCACCCGCGCCGCCTGCTCACCCATGTGCTTCGTCACCGCGTAGACGCCGCGCGGGTTGGGAGTCGCGGCTTCGTCGTAGGGGCCCGCCTCGCCATCGAAGACGTAGTCAGTGGACACGTGCACCAGGTGCGCGCCGGCCTTGCGAGCCCCACGCGCCACCGCCGCCGTCGCATCCACATTGCCGGCGTAGGCCGCCTCCGGGTCCTTCTCGCAGGCGTCCACCTCCGTCATGGAGGCGCAGTGGATGACGACCTCGGGCGCGGCGGCCTCCAGCGCGCCGGCGACGTCCGCCTCGCGCGTCAGGTCCACGGACACGTAGCCGTACTCGCCGCCCGTGCGCCGGGGCCCTCGGCCCAGTCCCACTACCGTGTGGCCCTGCTTCTCCAGCAGCACACAGGCGCGGCTGCCCACCAGACCGTTGGAGCCCGTGACGAGCACGCGCATGTCACGCCCTCCCCTGGAGACGGCCTCGGTACTGCGTCTCGAAGTACCGCAGATATTCGCCGCTCATCACCCGCGTCCACCACGTGGGGTGGTCCACGTACCAGCGCACCGTCTCCGCCAGTGCCTGTTCGAATGTATGCGCGGGCGTCCAGCCCAGCTCCGCGCGAATCTTCGACGGGTCGATGGCGTAGCGCCGGTCATGTCCGGGCCGGTCCTTCACGTACTGGATGAGCGACTCCGGCTTGCCCACCAGCCCGAGGATGGCCTTCACGATGTCGATGTTGCGCCGCTCCGCCCCGCCGCCGATGTTGTACACCTCGCCCGCGCGGCCCTGCTCCAGCGCGCGCAGCAACGCCTGACAGTGGTCCTCCACGTGCAGCCAGTCGCGCACGTTCGCGCCATCGCCGTAGACCGGCAGCGGCTTGTCGTGCAGCGCGTTGACCACCATGAGCGGAATCAACTTCTCCGGGAACTGGTAGCGCCCGTAGTTGTTCGAGCACCGCGTCACCACGACGTCCATTCCGAACGTGTGGTGGTACGCGAGCGCCACCAGGTCCGAGCTCGTCTTGCTGGCGGAGTACGGACTGGAGGGCTGCAGCGGCGAGGACTCGGTGAAGGCGCCCGTGGGGCCCAGCGAGCCGTAGACCTCGTCCGTGGAGACCATGACGAAGCGCTTCACGCGCTGCGCGCGGCAGGCCTCCAACAGTCGCTGGGTGCCCAGCACGTTGGTGGTGATGAACACCTCCGGCCCCAGAATCGAGCGGTCCACGTGGCTCTCGGCGGCCAGGTGCAGCACGGCGTCGATGGCGTGCGTGGACAGCAATGGCTCCACCAGCGAGCGGTCGCTGATGTCGCCTCGGACGAAGACGTGGCGAGGGTCGCCTTCGAGGTCCGACAGATTCTCCAGGTTGCCCGCGTAGGTGAGCAGGTCCAGGTTGACGACGGTCCACTCGGGTCGCTCGCGCCGCAGGTACCTCACGAGGTTGGAGCCGATGAAGCCACACCCTCCTGTCACCAATACGTTCATGTGCCGCGGGCCTCGAGTGCTCAGAGAGGGTGCCTGCGTATCGGAGGGGTCGTCGACGGTCAAGGCGCCAGGGGGCTCGGGCTTGTGTGCTCCCCCTCGCGGCGCTAAGGGAGCCGGGCGTGAGCGCATCCAGACACAGCCCCCTGACGTCGGGCCCCCGGGCCGTCCACCAGCTCCTCCCACGGCTCGCCTGGGGAGACGCGGTGGGCAACCAGGTGCGTTACCTCCAGGGCCTCTTGCGGAGCTGGGGCTTCGCCTCGGAAATCTACGCCGAGGACTGGGATGACGCGTGCAAGGACCAGGTCCGGCACGTCCGCGAGCATGAGAAGCACGCCCGCCCGGACTCCGTGCTGCTGGTGCATCACAGCTTCCAGTCCCGACTGGTGCCGCTCATCGCCCGGGCGCCTGGTCGCAAGGTGCTCGTGTACCACAACGTGACGCCTGCCCGGCTGTTCGAGGGCTTCGAGCGCAAGGTCGCCGCCGCATGCGACGCGGCCCGGGACGAGTTGCTGGAGCTGCGGCCCCACGTCGAGCGGGCGTTCGCCTACTCGCGCTTCAGCGCCGAGGAGCTGGTGGCCGCGGGCTACGCGTCGGTGTCGACGCTGCCGTTCGCCATCGACTGGAGCGCCTTCGACACGGCGCCGGACCCTGGGTTGCTCGCGGAGCTGAGCGACGGCTGCGCCAACGTCCTCTTCGTCGGCAGGGCCGTTCCCAGCAAGAAGGTGGACGACGTGCTGCGCGTCTTCACCGCGTACCAGCGGCTGTACCAGCCTCGCAGCCGGCTCGTCGTCGCCGGGTATCTGCATCGGGATGGCGCGTATGGCGCGTACCTGCACGGACTCAAGGAGGTGCTCGGCGCGGAGCGCGTCCTGTTCCTGGGTCGGGTGAGCGCGGCGCAGCTCTCCGCGTGCTTCGCCACCGCGTCCGCGTATCTCTCCATGAGCCGGCACGAAGGCTTTGGCGTGCCCTTGCTGGAGGCGATGTACCGGAACGTGCCCGTCGTCGCCTACGGCGCGGCGGCCGTGCCGGAGACGATGGGCGGCGCGGGGCTCGCGACGCTGTCGGACGACCCGGCGGAGGTCGCGGAGCTGCTCGCGGTGTTGGACCGGAGCCCAGGCCTGCGAGCGCAGGTGCTGGCGGCCCAGCGGGCACGGCTCCAGGCGCTCTCGCAAGCGCGCGTGGCCGAGCAGGTCCGTGAGGCATTCGAAGCCATGCTGACCACGCCTTCGACTCAGGCGCCCGCTTCCATGGCTTCGCGCGGGCACGTCACCGTGGAGCTGGTGTGCCCGGGATACACCGTGCGCCCCGAGGAAGCGGCGTCTCGGCTGGCGCGTCAGCTGGCGGAGCGACTGCCCGGTGCGCGAGTCCTCGCGCTCCGACCTCGCGGTGCCGAAGCGTCGCTGGAGAGCGGCCCCGAGCAGGTGGATGGAGTGGCCGTGTGGCACTTCACGCCAGACCAACCCGTGGGCCGAGGACCTGGAGTGCTACCGGGCTCCTCTTCGCTGGAGACCGCGGTGCGCGTGTCACCGGCGGCGGTCATCTTGGTGGGGGTGGATTCGCTCTCGGCCCAGGCGCTCATGCCGCACGTCGGCGCGAGGGCCTTGGGGACGTATATGGCCGAGCATCCATCGACGGTGCTGGAGCCCGCGCGCCGTCACCTGGGTGACAGGCTGGTGATGCTGGAGCCGTCACGCCCCGACGAGGCCGTCATGACGCTGTTGGAAGGACTCTCTTTCGTTCGAGGTGACGCACGTGCGCGCTGAGGACTTGTTGACCCGTGCTCCCTCGCCCGAGGCCGTGGCGAAGGAGACCCAGAAGCTGCCCGAGCCCACCGCTGAAGCACGCGAGGCCCTGCGCCAGACGCTGGAGGCCTCCGCGCGGCCCGCCACTTCGACGCCCTGGCCCGCGCTGCTGCAAGAGGCTCGCGGGAAGATGGACAGTCGCTACGCCGGGCCGGTGACGTCCCACCGTGGCGGCTTGTCGGGCCTGGCGCTCGTGCTCGCGAAGCGGGCCTTTCGTCTCGCCTTCCAGCCGTTCATCAACGAGACGCTCCGCAAGCAGGTGGAGTTCAACGAGTCCATCCTGGATGCGCTCGCCACCATCCATGACGTCCAGCGTGAGCACGCGCGCACCCAGGCCACCTGGCGGCAGGACGTGGAGCGCCGTCTCGCGCGCATGGAGGAGACAGCGCGGAGCCTCGCCACCCATGAGGCCGCTGGCGGGGTAACCCCAGCCTCGTCGACGACGAAGCGCACGGAGCAGCAGTCGCCCTCACCGAAGACGGACCGCAAGGCCTCATCCTCGCCTCACGCCTCGCAGGGGGCGGTCAGCTCCGCCGCGTCCACGCATGCCTCGCGGGAGACGGACGGCGCGGATACATCGTCACGGGCCCCACGACGACAAGGCGCGAGCAACGAGGCTCCCGAGCGTCCCCCTGGGCCATCGGGTGGCCCCTCCCGTCGCCGCTCCAGTCGGCGATAGCCATTCTTTTAGAGGTCTCCGTGCGCATCTGCCTGGTCTCCAGAGAGCTGTCCCCCTTCCTCGGAGGCGACATCGGCACATATGCGGCGCTGATGAGTCGCGCGCTCGCCGATGCGGGCCATGAGGTGCATGTCCTCACCGCGCCGCACGCGGGCCTCGAACGCGCCGCCACGCTGTGGCCCGGCATCCAGGTGCACGCGGTCCACTCGGAGATGGACTCGGCCTTCGCTGGCGCCTTTCCCTTCGCGCAGATGCGACACGCCATGGATGTCTATTCGTCCCTGCGCGAGCTGCACGCACGTCACGCCTTCGACTTCATCGAGTTCCCCGAGCGCGACTTCGAGGGCTACTTCGCCCTGAGGGCCCGACGCACGCTGGGCCACTTCTCCTCCGCCGTGCTCGCGGTGCGGCTGCACACGCCCACCCGCGAGCTTCGGGCGCTCAACGGCTCCGCCTCGTTGGATATGGACCTGGCCCGTTGGGAGTACATGGAGGACACCTCCATCCGCGAAGCGGACCTGGTCCTGTCGCCCACCCACGCCCTGCTTGACCAGGTGCGTTCGCGGCTGAAGCTGGAGACCCGGGGTGTCGTCATTCCCCACCCCTTCCCTCACGACGTCTCGAAGAGTCCCGCGCACGCGGAGCAAGGCCGACCGCAGGTCTTGTACTTCGGCCCGCTGGAGCACCGGCAGGGCGTCCACCTCCTCGTCGATGCGATGCAGATGCTCTTCGCGCGGGGCATCAACGCGACGCTCCTGCTCATCGGTGAAGACACTCCGACGGGGCCGGCGGGTCGCTCCATGCGCGCCTCGCTGGAGCGCCGTATCTCTCCCATGTGGCGCGAGCGCATCGAGTTCGAGTTCGCGCGCTCCACTCCCGGGCTCGCCGTCGCCCTCGCGGACGCCACCGCGTGCTGCTTCCCCGCGCTGTGGGAGAACTTCCCCCACCGATGCCTGGAGGCCATGTCCGCCGGCGCGCTCGTCGTGGGCGGCAACGCGGGCGGCATGGCGGAGCTCATCGAGGATGGTCGCAGCGGCCTGCTCTTCCGCGCGGGAGACGTGGCCCATCTGGCGGACACCTTGGAGATGGCGCTGACGCACCCCACGCCGCGCGAGACGGCGCGCCGCGAGGCCCCTGCCCGCATCGCCGGGTACTGCGCTCCCGCGAGCATCGTGCAGCAGGTGGAAGCCGCCGTGGAGTCCGTGGCGGACATGCGCCACCGCGTGCTTCCCACGCGCGTCAAGCCGAGGTCCGACACGCCACTCGTGTCGGTGCTCGTGCCCTACTTCAACATGGGGCACTACCTGCCGGAGACACTGCGCTCCATCCGCGCGCAGACCTTCACCGACTACGAGATTGTCCTCGTGGACGACGGCTCCACCGACGCGGAGAGCATCGAGATGCTCGAGCGGGTCCGCGCTCCGGACCTGCGCATCATCCGCCAGCGCAACGGCGGACTGAGCGCGGCCCGCAACACGGGGCTGAAGCACGCCCGCGGCCACTACGTCCTGCCCCTGGACCCGGACGACCTCATCGCTCCAACGTTCCTGGAGAAGACCGTCGCGGTGATGGAGGGCACGCCGGGGCTGGGCTACGCCACGTCGCAGGTGAACTACTTCGTCGACGACGCCACCCGCGTGACGGGCGGCTGGGTGCCGTGGGGCATGGAGCGCGATGCCCTCTGGGTGGCCAACGTGGCCTCCACCTGCACCGCGCTGATGGAGCGTCGACTCGTCGAGGAGGTCGGCGGCTACGACGAGTGGCTCACCGGGTTCGAGGACTGGGACGTCTTCTGCTCACTCGCGGAGCGGGGGCTCGAAGGCTCTGTCATCCCCGAGAGCCTGTTCTACTACCGCGTGCGGCTGGACTCGATGACACGCACGTCGCTCGTCTCCGAGCGCGATGGGCTGTTGGCCTACCTGAACCAGAAGCACCCGGGACTCGCGCGACATCCCGAGCGCGCGGTTCGCATCCTCCGAGGAGAGGCCCGCAAGCAGGAGGCACGGCTCCTCGCCCAGGCAGCGGCGGCCATCCCCCGGCCCTTGCTCACCCGAGTCGTGGACCGGCTCAACGGCACGCTCAAGCGCATGGACTTCGTCCACCACACGCTGCGCGGCGCCGTCTCGTGGGTGGTGGGCTCGAACGGGGACGCGCGGCCCCTGCGGCATCAGCTCGCGGACCGGCTGAGCGGCAAGTCCCGGACCGACCGCTGAACGGCATCCCCGCCGTGGTGCCCGACTCGCGAGGCGGGCACCACGACGACTTCCGTCACGGGAGCGAAGCGCGGCTCAGCGGCGCCCCATGCCCAGCTTGCTGGTGGTCTTCACCACCTGCTTCACGGTGGGGTGGACCACCGGCATCGCCTTGAGTGTGCGGTTGAGCAGGTCCACCAGCGCGTAGCGCGTGGGCCGTTCCTCCGCGCCCTCCGGCGTCAGGCCACTGGCCGCGCGCTTGAGGAGCCGGTGCATCATCGGCAGGCGCTTCAGCGTGGAGTTGAGGGTGTCCACCACGCCATAGCGCAGCGGCACCTCGTCACCCGCCGCCACCGCCATGGGCGCCGCGGACGCTCCGTGGGGAGGCGAGGCCAGGAGCATGAAAGCCGCCAGTTGGACGCCCGAGGGCAACGGGCGCGGGAGGTTCTGGTGGAGCTGGAAGACCAGCTCCTGATGCCGTCGCGGGTTGACGCCGGAGATCATCGACCCCTTGCGCCGCCGGTAATGGAAGTGGAGCGCGTTGGTGACGAGGAAGCGGTGCCCCGCATGCGCCAGGCGCAGGTAGAGGTCCCAGTCCTCGTAGCTCGTCATCTCCTCCGTGTAGCGCAGGTGCTCGAACACCGAGCGGCGCATGAGCGACGTGGCGCAGGCCAACCGGTTGGCCACCATGCCCAGCGAGGGACAGTCCCCGATGAAGAGGGCGTAGTCGATGAAGCGCCGCTGCGCCCGGCCCTCGTCGGAGTCGAAGTAGCCCGTGGCGGGCACCACCACGTCGAACTCCCGGTGGTTCTCCAGCGCCTCCACCGCCATGCGGATGAAGGTGGGGCTGATGCAGTCGTCCGCGTCCAGCGGGAGGATGTAGTCCCCCGTCGCCGCGCGCAGGCCGATGTTGCGCGAGGCGGGCAGGCCCCGGTTCATCGCGTTGCGGATGAGCTTCACGCCGCTGGCGCCGGAGGCGGTGGCCTCCTCGATGCGGTTGAGCACCTCGTGGTCGAACGCGCCCGTCGAGGCGTCATCCACGATGATGACTTCAATCTCCGGGTAGTTGCTGTCGGCGATGCTCGCCAGCGTCTCCGGGAGGAAGCGCCCCAGGTTGTGGTTGGTGATGAGGACGCTGACGAGAGGCGGGGCGCCATTCGAGGCCAGCCGGGCCGTCGCGGGCTGCTCGCGGGCGGTCTCCCAGTACGGAGGTTGCGCGGTCCACTCCACCGGCAGCAGCGCCGGAGTACGCCACGCGCGCTCCAGGGCGTCGACGAGCCCTTCGACCGAGCCGCCGTACGTGTAGCAGTTCACCCCGTCCTTGAAGGGGCTCCCCGGCGCGAACGCGACACACGCGCCGTTGAGCACCAGCGTGGCACCCGCGCCGGAGGCCTCGTAGGCGGTGAGGTTGAGCGACTCGTAGTCGGAGGAGATGACGACGATGCCGTGCCGCATCAGCGCGTCGCGGTCCTTGCTCGGACCGGTGAACAGGAAGCGAGAGCGCAGGTCCTCCGGAATCATCCCCTGGACGTACGCGAGGTAGGCCGCGCTGGCGGTATGGCAGGCCAGGACCGCGTTGCCTCGGTACTCCGGGAAGCGGCGCATGAACCCAGCCGCGCCCCGGACGAACACATCGGTGCGCTTGATCTGCTGAATCTTGGTGACGAAGAGCAGGTCCGGCTCGCCTTGCGTGCGCGGCGGCACCGGGGCCGCCTTCGTGGCCACGGGTGGAAACTCCCGCACCACCTTGTCCAGCCACGTCGAAGGGAAGCCGTAGAACGAGCAGTTCAGCTCGGCGACGCCAGGGATGTGGGCGATGACCAGGTCCGCGTCGAGCAGCGCCTTGCGCTCCAGCTCGAACTGCCCCATGTGCTCCCAGTTCAGCAACTGGCGCTCGAAAGGCGCCAGCATCCCGCCCGTCGAGTGCAGTCGAACCACCACCCGCGCGCCCTCCAGGCCACAGCCGAGCAGCTTCTCCTGGATGGTGCAGAAGGCCCAGCCTCGGTAGTCCGGGAACTCGATGACGTCGAAGCGAGTTCCGGCCTCCTCCAGCCGGCGCAGCTCCAGCAGCAGTTCCATCGACTGGGCGTGGCAGACGGTGTCGGTGAACGCCCCAGGCGGAGGATAGACACCGCCCTCGTCGAAGCTCGTGTCCCACTCGCGGCGGGCCGGGGCGACGTGCGCCTTCACCCTGTTCTGGAAGTGGCGCTCCACCTCACGCGGCTTCACCGTCGTGTGCGAGGGGAACAGCACGTGGAACTCCACGCCGTCCCCGCGTCGGAGCGAGTCCTCGATGAGGTTGTGGAGGACGCGGCCGATACCGCCCGGGGTGAAGGGGTAGATCTCGTCCGTGACGAGACAGACTCGGCGCGGACTCATGACTGGACGAACTCCTCGAGGACCTTGATCGCCTCGAAGGTGAGGGCCCGCTCGTAGTCCACCATCATCTCCGTGAGTTCCCCGGGCGAGCGCTCGCGCAGCGCCACCATCCGCTCGATGGCCGCGGCGACCACCTCCACGGAGTCCACGCCCGAGACTTGCGCGAGCTTCTGGAAGGGATGCGAGTCCAGCTCGCCCAGGCTGAGCGGCCCGTAGATACACGGCACGCGCAGCGCGAGCGCCTCCAGTCCCGTCATCGGCTGGCACTCCGACAGGGAGGCATTGAGGACGATGTCGCAGCGGCGCACCAGGTCGAACAGCTCCGTGCGGCTGGGGCGCGCGACCTGATGGATGCGGCGGCGGCTCTTCATGACGTCCGGCAGCCGGTAGCTCGCCGTGACGTAGATGTCGTCGATGCGCGAGGACGCCTGGCAGGCGAAGAGGTTGGTGAAGAAGTTCTTCCGCCAGTCGTTGGGCGTGGGGATGAGCGCGGCGCGAGTGAGGCGGCGCGTCGGAGCGATGCGCTCGGCCTCCGACAGCCTGGGAGGCAGGTTGAGCACCGTCTTCGGAAAGACCTCCGGGGCCAGCAGGTGCATGCCCGGCTTCACGGTCGCCAGCGCGTCGATGACGCCACGGCGCCGCAGGTCGATGAGCTGCGCGAAGCAGTCCAGCTCGAACGAGTAATGGAACTGCGCCGACGAGCCATGCCACAGCGCGAGGATGCGCACCGACGCGCCCAGCACCCGGCGCAGCAACACCACGAAGTCACGCGCGTTGGACGAGTAGCCGTGGAGGATGACCTGGCGGCACCCGCTGCGCTCGACGAGTTCAATCGCCGCGCGCAGCTCGCGCTCATCCAGCACGCGCTCGGAGGTGATGGCCAGCTTCTGTCCCGGCAGGTAGCCAGCGGCGGCGCGGATGCCGTGCCAGTCCTGATGGAACACATGCATCAGCTTGCTGAACTGGGGCAGTTCCGCGGACCAGCGCGTGTCCAGCGAGGCGTTGAGGATGAAGCCGGGGACGGAATGTGGCGGCGCCGCATGCGGGGTCGGAGCGTCCGGGAACGGCGCGCGTGAGGCCCGGAGGCGGGCGAGGTCGTCGGACAGGCCCTGGAGCCGCTGACGGCGAGCGAAGCGCTCGGACTCCGCCGCCAGGCGCTCGGTCAGCTCCACCACCTTCGCCTCGCTGCTCGCGACGGGCGCGGTCATCGACTTGTTGGCCCGGGCCGCCCACTCCAGCAGCCGAGGCATGGCGCGCGCGTGCAGCGCCTCCAGCGTCAGCGGCTGGGACTCGTCGCGCGGAGCCTCGGGCCCCAAGAGCTGAAAGTAGCGCCGGCCCTGCCCCGCATGGCGCTTGAGGACGTAGACGTCGTTCGTCTCCACCAGGCCGGGGCCGTGGTGCAGGTCCCACCCTTCCGGCAGCAGGTCCGCGAAGGCGTGCAGCCAGGAGCCCGGATGACACGCGGGGTCCCACACGCTGGTCGGCATCAGCGGGTTCTCCACCAGCACCAGCAGGCCGCCGGGCAGCACCAGCTGCCCCATGGTCTCCAGCAGCGCGGTGATGCGCTCGCTCGGGTTGTGCACGAGCGTGGAGACGGAGAAGACGACGTCGAAGCGCCGGGCCCCCACCGCGGTGAGCGGGTCATCCCCACAGAAGATGCGCTCCTCCACGGGGCGCAGCGACGCGGGAGGCTCCAGGCGCAGCGGCTCCGTCATCGACTCCGAGATGTCGTACCCGTGGTAGCGCACATGGGAGAGCTGGGAGAGGTACGTCGCGTGCTGGCCGAAGCCACAGCCGAACTCCAGCACGGACAGGGGGCGGTCCAACCGGCGCTGTTCGGAGCGGATGAGCGCGGTCAACACGCGTTCCTGCTGACCGTACGCGGCGTTGCCCTGCCCCTCGCGGACCCGCACCAGCTCCCGGTAGGAGTGGCCGCTGGTCGTCTTCCAGAAATGGAGACTGTCGCTCATCTGGGCCGCGTCCCCATTCGGGCCCTCTCTCTTGATATCTTTGTACATGTGCCGATGTGAATGACGCCGCCTGCATGGACCGAAGAGGGTTGCCAGCGGGATTTTCCGCAGCATCGCAACCATTCCCATGCCTGGCGGCAGTCAGGCAAGGGACGTGCTGTAAGTGAAGAGTAAAAGCGCCCAGGGAGGACCTTGGACGCATTGGCGATTTCCGCATTCTCGGCTATCCGCCCGCCCCCTTGCCAGCCGAGCGGGCCCCGAGTGACCTCCGTCAATCGGCGGCCGAGCGGGCCGCTCCAACCTCCCGCGTCAGCAAGTGCGCCATCATCTGGTCCACCTGCTGCTCCCAGGTGGTGCGCCGCACGCGCTCGGCGGCGCGGGCTCCCAGGCGGGTGCGCAGGTCGGCGTCCAGCACCGCCATCCGCAGACGCGCCAGCACCGAGGCAGGCGTTGGCGCGGCCAGCAAGCAGTTGCCTCCATCCTCCAGCAGCCAGTGATTGGCGGGATTGTCGTTGGTCACCACCGCCATGCCGCACGCCATCATCTCCAGCGGCAGGTAGGACGGGTGTCGGGTGAACATGAAGCACAGTCCCACATCGCACTCGCGATAGAGCGCCGCCGTGCGCTCCGCGGGGAGCACGCCCAGGTTCGTCACCAGGCCCCGAACGCCGTAGGACTCCGGATGCCACTCGGCGCCCGCGGTGAGAATCTCCACCGCCGGGCCCAGCTCGTGCTTGAGCCGCGTCAGCGCCGCGAGCCCCAGCTCGAACCCGTTCCGCTCGTTGCCCGGGCGCCCGTAGAAGAAGACCCGCACGGGCCCCCTGCGCGCGGGGCGCCGCGCATGGAAGAGCGCGCCGTCCACCGCGGGCTCGAAGGCGAAGCCGTCCATGCCGTGCAGCGCGCGCACCGTGTCGCGAAGGCCCGGGGTGTTGAAGATGCCCTGGAAGCCGAGCTGGTACGTCTGCTCCGCCAGCGCGGACTGGGTGCCCGCCGCGAAGAACATGGGCTCGTAGTCCTGGACGAAGTACGCGCGCACGCCCGCGCTCGGGTGGCGCAGCACCTGGTACACGGACGTCCAGTAGGTGGCGATGGCCAAATCGCACGCGGGCAGCCGCGCCAGGTCCGCCGCGCCGGAGAGGACGCGGAAGGCCCCCGCCGCCTCCGGGAAGACGGTGGCCGCGCGCGCCTCGAAGTCGCCGGGGCTGGCGCCGGGCTTGTCGTAGACGACGAAGTCGCTGCGCACGCCGTGGCGGCGGTGCATCAGGTCCGCGAAGCGGAACAGCGTGTGGATGCCCGCGTAGACGTGGCCGAAGGCGGGGATGAACCAGGAGGCCGTGCGCACCTCGCCGCGAGAGCGCAGGGCCGCCAGCGCCACCGGGGCCGAGGCGCGCGATTCGGCCGCCTGCTCCGGCGTGAAGTCCAGCTCGCCCAGGTGCTCCACCAGGTGGCGCTGGGCGAGCGCCCGGGCCTCCATCGCCGCGTCCTGGGCGCTGGGCACGTCATGAGTCAACGTGCGCAGGGCCAGCGTCTCGCCCGTCTCCGCGTGCTGGCGCAGCGTGCAGTCGGTGCCGAGCAGCGAGAGGTTGGGGTTGTAGAAGGGGTCGCCCTTCTCGCCCAGCCACGGGCGATAGGAGACATACGAGCGCCAGTAGTCGGACTCCGGCACGGCGTCCGCGCGCCGGCTGGCGGACTCGTGGTGGATGAGCCGCGCGTGCGGCGTGTACACCACCCGCAGCCCGCGCTGGTTCAACCGCAGGCCGATGTCCACGTCACTGCCGCACACCTGGAAGCGCTCGTCGAAGCCGCCCAGGCTCTCGAAGAGGTCTCTCCTGAAGATGACGCACGCGCTGGTGACGGACAGCCAGTTGCGCGTCCACTCCGTGTGGCCGAACGGCGTGGAGATGGGGCCATCCGGCAGGCGCCAGAAGGGATGTCCCGCCATGCCGGTGATTCCCACCACCGCGCCCGCGTGCTGCACCGTCCCCTCGGGGAAGAGCAGCTTGCATCCCACGGCTCCGACTTCCGGACGCTGGGCCTGCGACACCAGCTCCTCCAGCCAGCCGGGGTCCACCACTTCCATGTCGTTGTTGAGGAAGAGGAGCAGCTCGCCCGTGGCCTGCTTCGCCGCCCAGTTGTTGATGGCCGGGTAGTTGAAGGGAAAGTCCCACGTCAGCTTCACCAGCCGGGAGTCTTGCAGCCGCTCCAGCAGGGCGAAGGTCTCCGGCTTCACGCTGTTGTTGGAGACGAGCAACACCTCGAAGTGGGGATAGGTGGTGCGCGAAAGCAACCCCGGCACCAGCAGCTCCAGCAGGTCCGGCCGGTCCTTGAACGGGACGATGATGGAGACCTTCGGCGTGCCCTTCACCGGGTAGCGCACCCGGAACCTGTCGGGCGCGGGGCTCGTCACCTCGGCCGACTCCGCCTTGCGTGACAGGTGCTCGCGCAGCGCCCGCGCACCCGCGTCCGTCGCCCCGGCGAGTCCCGCCGACGCGCTGGAGAGCAGCTCCGGATTCGCGCGCCCGTGGTAGAGCACCTTCGCCACATGGCCGATGCCGCGCGCGCCTTCGCTCAGCCGCAGCATCAGGTCGAAGTCCCACGCGCCGGCGAACCCGTCGCGCACGCCGCCCACCTCGTCCAGCAGGCGCTTGCGAGCGACGAGGAGGTGGCGGACGTAGTTCACCGAGCGCAGCAGGTCCGGAGACCAGTCCGGCTTGAAGAAGGGCGCGGTGCGCCGTCCTTGCGCGTCCAGCCGGTCCTCATCGCTGTAGACGACGTCGAGCGAGGGCTCCGCCGAGGTGGCCCGCACCACCTCCGCCAACGCATGCGGAGCCAGCGTGTCGCCACAGTCCAGGAAGCCCACCCACTCGCCCGTCGCCACGGCCAGTCCCGCGTTCATCGCCCGGGCGACGTCCCCGCCCCGCCCCAGCGAGACGATACGAACGCGCGAGTCCCGCGCCGCCGCCTCGCGCAACATCGCCGCGACATGCGGGGCCGTGCTGGCGTCATCGACCAGCACCCATTCCCAGTCGAGATGCACCTGCGCTCGCACGGAGTCCGCGCACTCGCGGAAGAAGGACTCGGGCGTGTCGGACACGGGCGTGATGAGCGACACCCGGGGTCGGGTGGGCAGCGAGGTCAGCGCCTCGCGCGCCGCTTCGATGTCCCCGGGCTCCCGACGTGAACACCAGCCCTCGTAGTCGCCCAGCGCCGGAGGCTGGGGCGGAGGCGTGCGAGTCCCCAGCACGCTCGCGAGCGCCAGCACCGCCTGCTCGTTGAAGCGCGTCTGCCGGCGAAACAGCTCCGTCCACAGCGGAGCTCCCGCGCGCAGCGTCCGGGACATCGCCTCCGGCCGCAGCGGGTCATTGCGCTCGCACAGGTCCGCCACCCACTTCGCGCCGGTGGCCTCATCCGGAGCACGCGGACCGGCAGCGGCGACGACGGCCTCCACCATGGCGGTGTTCCATTCGGCCTGTCCCCGCAGCAGCCCCTCCAGCATGGGCCCCGCCGCGGAGAGGTACGAGCGCTTGGCGGCCTCCACCACCGAGCCCAGCGCGCCCCCTCGGTGCGAGCGCGCCACCTTCCAGCGCGTCGGGTCCGCCTTGGGCTCGAGCTGCGCGCGCGCCCACGACGACAGGTCCTCGCCCAGCCCCAGGCTCCGGTGCACCGTCAGGTACTCCAGCACCCGCAGCACGGCCTTGTTGAAGTCCGCCTGGGGCCGGAGCGACTCGACGTGGAAGGGCTGCAGCCCCTCGATGAAGGCGCGCTTGGTGGCCGTCACCACCTTGCCCAGCCGGGCGGCACGGTGGGAGTCCGGCACGACGAACTCGTGCGGCACCGCCCAACGCGCGGCCTCCTGGAGAGGGGTCAGCGCATGCGCGCCGTCCGGACGCGCGCGGTGGAGTTGCGCCGTCAAGAGTCGCAGCGCGCCCTCCAGCGCCGTCACTTCCTCACAAGCCTCGGGAAGACAGGGGCGACGCGAGTCCAGCAGCGCGCGCACCACGGCCACCATCCGGGCCAGGTCCCCCGCCCCAGGCGCCGCATCGGGCGCCTGCGCGTCACCGGCGAGCTTCTCCAGCACTGTCTTCACCGCCGTACCGCCTCTCTCGTTCACGTGCCGGCCGCACGGCTACTCCCCCTCGCGATGCGAGTCCTCCGCCCTGCTCAGGGATGACCCACGCCCGCGAGCACGGGCGCCACGGCCACTGGGACGGGCTCCACCACCCAGTGGTGCACAGGGCGGAACACCCCTCGCTCCGCCACGGAAGAACTCACCACGAAGGTGCAAGTCTCACGGGAAATGCCCCCTTTCGTGCGCGCCGTCACCTCGCACACGTAGGTGCCCGCCAGCAGCCCCAGGCGCTCCAGCACGAAGCGCACCCGCCCCGAGGCCGGCAGCTCCCTGGGCAGCGGCACCGACTCCACCCGGGTGCTCGTCTCGTACAGCGCGCGTCCCTCCAGCGTCTGGAGCGACACCTCGAACACCAGGTCCTCGCACAGCCCCTTCGCGGAGAAGTCCACGCAGGCCTCGACGGAGGCCTCGGGCGTCAGGTTGGGGACCACCTCGCCGGAGGGGCCCACCAGCTTCAGGCCGGAGAGGCGCACGGGCGCATCCGCGCCGGGCACGTTCACCTGGGGCAGCGCGCCACCGTCCTCCGTCAACGCCGGAGGGGTGAAGACCACGGACTGGGCCTCCGCCAGGGCGATGGCCTGCTTGTACTCGGCCACGACTTCCGACGGACGGCCCACGCGGCGGATGTAGCCGCCGTCGATCCACGCGGCCTCGTCACACCAACGCTCCACGGTGCTCAAGTCGTGGGTGACCAGGACGATGGTCTTCCCGCGCTTCTTGAACTCCGTCATCTTCGCCATGCTCTTCTTGCTGAAGTGCTCGTCGCCCACGGCGAGAATCTCGTCGACGATGAGGATGTCCGGGTCCACGTGCGTGGCCACCGCGAACGCCAGCCGCATGTACATGCCGCTGGAGTACGTCCGCACCGGCTCGTCGATGAACTCGCCCAGCTCGCTGAAGGCGATGATGTCATCCATCCGCTCACGGACCTCCGCGCGCGACATGCCGAGGATGATGCCGTTGATGAGGATGTTCTCCCGCCCGGAGAAGTCCGGATGGAACCCCGCGCCCAAATCCAGCAGCGCGGAGATGCGGCCGTTGATCTCCATGTGGCCGGAGGTCGGCGCGTAGATGCCGGTGATGAGCTTGAGCAGGGTGCTCTTGCCGGAGCCGTTGCGGCCGATGATGGCGACCGTCTTGCCTCGGGGGATGTTCAGGGTGATGCCGCGCAGGGCGGTGATGAGTCCACCTTCCCGGGGCTGGCGCTTGCCGCGCAACCACCGCAGCAGCTCGGACTTGAAGGTCGTGTATTCGCCCCGGATGGTCCTCTTCCGGAAGCTCTTCACGACATCGCGCATGACAATGGCGTCGAGGGGTTCCTGCATGGCGACGGCTCAGATGGACTCCGCGAACTCCTCGCGGCGGGATTCGAAGAGGATCGAGGCGCCCCAGAGCAGCGCCAGCGAAAAGGCGGCCAGCGCCGCCAGGGGCCAGGGGTCCGGAAACCGGTGCTCGTAGAAGATGGCCTGGTAGGAGAGCATCAAGCTGGACATCGGGTTCGCCACCAACACCACCGAGCGCACGCGCTCATCGAGGATGGTGGACGCCTGGTAGAGCACCGGCGTGATGAAGAACCACATCGTCAGGAGGTTGCCGACGATGTGCTGCAAGTCGCGAAACGTGACGTTGATGGCGGCCAGGATGTACGTCATCGCCAGCGTGAAGGTGAGCTGGATGATGACCACCACCGGAAAGGCGATGACGTGCCAGGTGGGGTACTGGCCGTGGAACAACCCCAGGCCCAGCATCAGCGGCAGGGACAGCAGGTAGTTGCTGAGGTTGGTCAGCACCACCGTCGTGGGCAGCACCTGTGCCGGGAAGCGCACCTTCGTCATCAAGTCGCGCCGCTCGCTGATGGCGCTCGCGCCCGCCCCCAGGGACGTGGAGAACCAGATCCACGGCAAGAGCCCCACGAACATGAAGTACGAGTAGTGGGGGGTGTTCGCCCGCATCATCACGGTGAACAGCAGCGAGTACACCAGCATGTTCAGCGTGGGATTCAGGAACGTCCAAAGGAAGCCCAGGAACGAGCCGCGGTAGCGCGCCTTGAGCTCACGCTGGACGAGACTGAGGAGCAGGCCCCGGTATTGGTACAGTTCTCGGACGAGGCGAATCATGAAGGGGCCCTTCTATAGCAAGGCCCGAGTGCGTGCGAGGCAAGCCGATGCCGCTCGCTCCCATCGCCTCCACGACGCAACCAGACTGTCCGCCCGTCACCCAGGCGGGCCCGACACGCTCGCCAGCACTCCCGCCCTCCAGGGCAAGGAAGCGTTGTTCCAAGCGCGCCGCCCTGCGGGCTCGCCGAGGACAAGACAGTCATGCATGTGATTGCGCCAAAACAAAAAGGCCCCCTGGTTTCCCAGGGGGCCTTCGTATTGGAGCGGGAAAAGGGATTTGAACCCTCGACCCTCGCCTTGGCAAGGCGATGCTCTACCGCTGAGCTATTCCCGCATCAGATACCGCGACTTCCCTCTCGTCCGCGCCCCGTGTCGGCGCCGCGTCCGAAGTGAGGTGGGGTATACAGAGGCCCTCCGAACACGTCAAACACTTTTCGCAGCCTGCGTTTCATCCCCTCGCTTCGCGAGCATGGCGAGGAACGCGCGGAAGTAGACGACGGCGCTCCAGACCGAGAACGCGCCGGACAAGTAGACGAGCACCTTGCCCACGAGGTTGTAGTCCACCGGCGTGCTGAACGAGCCGAGCGACAACGGGTGCACGTAGTGAACGCAGAGTGAAATGATGCCCACGAGCTGGAGGGAGGTCTTCCACTTCCCCTCCTGGCCGGCGGCGATGACCATGCCCTCGCTCGCGGCGATGGTGCGCAGGCCGCTGACGATGAGCTCACGCGCGAGCAGGACGATGACGACCCACGCGGCGATGCGCCCCAGCCGCACCATCATCACCAGCGCGGCCATGGCGATGAGCTTGTCGGCCAGCGGATCCATGAACTTGCCGACCACGGTGATGATGTTCCACTTGCGCGCCAGGTAGCCATCCACCACGTCGGTGATGGAGGCGACGGCGAAGACGAGGCCCGCGAAGAGGGAGCTGAGCGGGTCGGCGTCGTAGAGGAACCAGACGAAGGGAGGGATGAGGAGGATGCGCCCCAACGTGAGCATGTTGGGGAGGTTCCAGAACTCCTGCACCAGCAGGCTCGGCTTGCGCTCCGCGCGACGGCGCGCCCGCTCCTCCTTCTTGCGCTGCTTCCGGGTCGCTCGGTCCGTGGCCATGGCGCGCTCTTCTAGCGAACCCCGAGGGCGATCAGGGCAAAACCTTCGCCCCCCAGCTCCACCGCGGTGCGCAGCGACTCGCCCGAGGGGGACTTGAGCAGGGGCACCACCCGGGGCGTGAGGTTGCCCTGCCATCCCACCAGGTGCGTCAGGGGCACCGTCACCGGTGCATCCTGGCGAACCAGCACCGAGCGCAGCGGCCCCGGCAGGCTGAGCAGCACCTGACCCTGGCCCCGCAGGTGGACCAGGTCCAGGTCCGGGGCGATGTCCGACGGCACCCGGCCGTTCTCGAACATCACCGGCTCCTCGAAGGCGAAGACGTTCTCATCCCGGAAGTAGGCCGAGTCCTCACCCAGGTCCACCGCCAGGAAGATGCGCTTGTCGGCCGGCTCCAGGTGGAGAACCCCGCGCCCGCGCGCCCGGACCATCCGCGACGGCCCGTCACCAAACGGCTTGTCCGTCGCCCTTCCCCGGAAGCGCTTCATCTCCGGCTGGAAGGTCACCTGGCCCTGGAGCGCCACCACCCCGTCCAACCGGGTCAGGATCTCCCCCTCCACCGCCACGCTGAAGCGCCCCTCGCCGAGCACGAAGGGACGTCCCCCGCGCTCGTCGTCCAGGGACAGCGAGGGCGCCAGCTCCGACAAGAGCGGCGCGGTGGAGGACACGGCCTCCGGGCGAGGCGCGGCCTTCGGCGACGGCGCGGCGACGGCGGCCTCGGGGCTTCGCGCGGCGACCTTGGTGAGCTGCAACTTCGTGAGCGGCACCGGGGTGGGCACGGTGGCCGCGTCCCGGGGAGCCTCTTCACGGGGGCTCGGCGCGGCGGCGGGAGGCGGCTCCTCCGCCAAATCCACCGTCTCCTCGGGCGCGGCGGTGAGCACCGGGCCGCCATCACCGTCACCGTCGCGGTCGCCCAGCGCGCTGGGACCCTCGTCCTCCGCGAAGCGGATCTCCTCTTCCTTCGGTGCCGTGGCCACGGCGGCGGGCGGCGGCGGGGCCACCTCGCGAGCAGGGGGCGCGGG
>NZ_JABXEM010000154.1:0-26520 GCF_013372595.1 Myxococcus sp. AM011 | reverse complement strand
GGCCGTACTCCAGCATCAGCGTCTTGAAGCCCGCGAAGCCGACGCTGATGGCGCGCTTCAAGACGCTGATGCTGGAGTACGGCCCGCTGGCGCTGGTGACGAACTACGTCATCTTCGGACTGGTGCTGGTGGGCTTCTACTTCGCCATCAAGCTGGGCTTCCAGCCGGACAGCGCCGGCGAGAAGGCGGGCTCATGGGCGGCGGCCTATGCGGCCTCGCAGGTGGTGAAGCCCTTGCGACTGGCGGCGGTGTTCGTGCTCACGCCGCTCATCGCGCGCATCCCACCGGTGGCGCGCTTCATCGAGCGCAACAAGCACAAGTGGAGCTTCTGAGCGCACGCGGCGACCCGAGTGTGGGCCGCCGCGCGCGAGCGTCACCGACTCAGAAGTTGGGGACGCGGAAGTCCTTGATGATGCCCATGTGCTGCATGCCGGAGGCGGCACTGTCTCCGGACTGCACCGGCGCGATGTCCGCCAGCGGCGTGTAGACGCGACTGTCGAGCACCAGTCCACCCGAGAAGCTGTTGGAGCCGATGACGGTGGACTGGCGGTACTGGTTCAGGTCCGCGTCCGCCAGCACGTGGTCATACGGCTTGTTCCGGTTGAAGTTGGTGTTGACGTTGCCGTTCTTGTCGGCCGGATACGGCGAGGTGGTGACGACCACGTTCGCGAACGTGGAGAAGGCGGACTCGGAGCGGCTGTCGGTGTTGAGGTCGCCGCCGATGACCAGGTAGTCGCTCGCTGGCACCTGAGACCGGATGTAGTTGACGATGAGGCCCGCCTCGGTGTTGCGAGCCCCCGAGCCCGACGTCAGCAGGTGCACGCTCACCGCCCAGAGGTCCTTGGGACCGGGGATGTCGATGCGCGCCCACGCGAAGTCGCGGTTGGAGACCTGCGTGTCGTTCCACTGACCCGACTGGATGATGGGCCAGCGGCTGATGATGCCATTGGGGATCTGCGCGCCGGTCTCCCGGAAGTAATAGAAGCCGGGGCCCACCGCGTTCACCAGCGTGCTGATGTCCGCCACCGAGTCGGTCCGGTAGTTGAACTCCTGGATGAGCACCACGTCGGGGTCCACGCCCTGCATCAAGCGGATGCCGTGGCCCGGGTCGTAGTCCTGCCCGTTCCCGCTGGAGATGTTCGCCGCCATGATGCGGATGTTCGTGTAGCCCGTGCTCGTGCCGGCGTCGGTGCTCGTGCCGGCGTCGGTGCTCGTGCCGGCGTCGGTGCTCGTGCCGGCGTCGGTGCTCGTGCCGGCGTCGGTGCCCGCGTCCGTTCCCGGACCCGGACCGGCGTCAATCGGGCTGCCCGCGTCGATGCCCGCGTCCGTTCCTGGACCAGGACCCGCGTCAATCGGCGTACCCGCGTCGGTGACAGGGCCGGGGCCCGCATCAATCTCGGGACCGGGGCCGGCGTCGATCGGCGTACCCGCGTCGGTGACAGGGCCGGGGCCGGCGTCAATCTCAGTGCCCGCGTCGGTGACAGGACCCGGACCCGCATCAATCTCAGGGCCAGTGCCCGCGTCGGTGACGGGGCCAGGGCCCGCGTCAGTCTCGGGGCCGGCATCGGTCCCGGTCACCGGGCCCGCGTCAGCCTCGACGTCGCCACCATCCAGCGTTGATCCGCCGTCGTCGGTCTCCTCGCCCCCATCCCCCGCATCGGCGCCGGCATCTGGAGTCGCCTCGCAGACCTCGCTCGGCAGACAGAAGGTCGCCTCGCCGCCGTCGCGCTCCTCGCCCGTGGGGCAGCACTGCGCCTCCGCCTGACCACACGCGGCCTGCGGTCCACACGGGCGCACGCAGATGGAGCGGTCATAGAACGGGACGAAGCGGCACTCCTCGTCCGCGCCACAGACACCCGGGTCCTGCCGTGGATCACACTGCACCCACAGCACCCCGCCATCCTCCAGCGGCAGCGGCGTCTTGGGCGGATCCGAATCACCACAGGCCAGCGCGAGAATCGTGAGCGAAGCCACCGCACACGCGAGGTAGGAAAGGGTCTTCTTCATGCGCTCGGGCCTGCTTCCGTGATGACGACTCAAGGGTGTCGACCGTCGGCACCGGCAAGCGGACGGGGGCGGGAGTATAGAAGACGACCCGGGCCTCAGTCCCGCTACTTACCGCCAAATCGAACATTTACAGCAGTGAAACCTGGGCGACATCTTCCCAACCCTCTCGGTCGCGACCTCGGCACCTTCGCGGCGGAACCCAGAGCCTCCAGTGGTGACTGTCCGACTCCATGGCCGACTGAAGGACTTCCTCTCTCCAGAGAAGCGCGAGCTGGAGGCGTTGCAGGTGACGCCCCTGGGCTCGCCGTCGGTCAAGGACCTCATCGAGTCGCTCGGACCGCCCCACCCCGAAATGGACCGGGTGCACGTCAACGACGAGCCCGTGGGCCTCTCGCACCGGGTGACGCCTGGCTCGCGGGTGGAGGCCTGGCCAGCGCTCCAGCACGTGGAGGGCATGCCTCGCTTCGTGCTCGACGTGGGGCTGGGACGGCTGTCGGGCTTCCTGCGGATGCTCGGCTTCGACACGCTCTGGCGCAACGACTTCGCGGATGAAGAGCTGGCGCGAATCTCCAGCACCGAGCAGCGCGTCGTGCTGACGCGCGATATCGGCGTGCTCAAGCGCGGTGAGGTCGTCCTGGGCTACTTCCCTCGTGAGACGGACCCCGCGGAGCAGTTGGTGGAGGTGGTGCGGCGCTATGGGCTCACGGCCCGGATGAAGCCGTTCTCCCGGTGCATCGCCTGCAACGCCTCCCTGAGTCCCGCGGAACCTCATGAGGTGGCGGGCCGCGTCCCCGAAGGTGTGGCGGAGCGGTACTCGCGGTTCCAACAATGTCCCGACTGCCGCCGGGTCTTCTGGCCGGGCTCGCACCAGGAGCGAATGCAGGCCCTGGTGAACCGGCTGCGTGCATTGGAGCAGGAGCCCGGGTGACGCGGGCCGTCGCGCCTGCCCGGTTGCTCCCGCCGTGAACCCCTCGACTACGCAAAAGTACGTAGCCTTGCATCTTTTGCGAGGTCGCAATAGACCCATCCCCTCTCCGGTCTAGCCCGCACAGGAACGATTTCAGGGGGTTGCCGACCTGCCCTTTTGGGCACGTGAGTTGCTGAGTTGGCGACACTTCCGTCGCTTTCCCCCGAGCGGCGCGCACAGGAGTTCCTCAGATGGCGCACCGAAACCTCCCCCGGAACCGAGCCGCCCGGGGCTTCACGCTCCTCGTCGCGCTCGGCGTCGTCGTGGTCGTGACGATGGCGGTGCTGCTGAGCTACCGGGTGGTGGGCCGCGAAGCGGACACCCAGTCCGACGCGCGCCGGCAGAAGGAAGCGTTCTTCGCGGCGGAGGCGGGGCTGGCGGAAGGGCGCGAGGCGATGCGCATCCGCACGCCGGCCATCGACGAGCGCTACAACGTCGTGCTCGCCGCCCTGGTCGCGGGGGGCGCCACCGTCACGGAGCCGGGCCTGGCGGGCGCGAATCCTCCCTGGATGGAGCTGCTCCCCGCCACTCCGGGTGACCCCTGGAACTACCTGCGCCTGGCCCCGGCCTCCATGCCGGCCGCCGAGAAGGCCAGTGCGCTGGGTGACCCCTACGTCGACTACCCCGAGCAGAACAACGTCCGCTACCGCGTCTTCGTGCGCGACGACCTCGACGACAACCAGCCCACGGTCGACGTCAACGGTCGCATCTGGGTGGCGGCCGTGGGCGAGGTGCTCAGCCGGGATGGACGCCCCACGCGGGCCATCGTCCAGGCGCTCATCGTCAACCAGACCGGCGCCATCGCCGTGGGCCCCGGCTGCACCCAGAGCGGCTGCGGCGCCGACAACACCTACAACAATACGCAGGACACAGGCGCGCCCGCGAATGTGCCCATCCGGACCCTCCCCAACACGCCCTGATTCCCTCGCTGTCCCGCGAGTCTCCCCATGAAACGCCTTTCACTTGTCGCGCTCCTGTTGCTGCCCGGCTTCGCCGCGGCGAACGCCGAAGGACAGAGCGCATTCCAGAAGGCCTGCGCGAGCTGTCACACCCTCACCCCTCAGCCCACGAAGAGTGCGCTGACGGCCCAGAAGAACGGCGGCCCGCGCATCAAGGTGCCGGTGCGCTCCCCGGAGGAGCGCCGCGTGGAGCTGGGCCCCAAGGTGAAGGAGACCTCCAGCGAGGGGCTGCGCACCTGGATTGCCGCGCCCAGCGAGAGCAGGAAGGACACCCGCTGCGACACGCGCGGGATGCAGCCCACCGAGATGGACGCGCTGGTGTCCTATCTGAAGACCAGCTCGCGACCGCCTCCGCTGTCTCGCGAAGAGCAGCTCCGTCAGCAGCTCGAGAAAGACCTCACCGCCCGCCGCGCGAAGCAGCGCCGCGAGGCGCTTGAATCCGCCCGTCCTTCCCAGGGGAAGAAGTGATGAGAACCCTTCACCGCGCCCTCGCAGTGCTCTGCCTGCTGACGGCCCCGCTCGCGGCCGCGCAGAACGTCGCCAACCTCTGCGAAGACAACCTGTCCAAGGACAAGCAGGACGGGTTCAGCAACGCCGAATACGACAGCCAGGCGGAGTCGGAGAACCCGAGCATCGAGATGACGAGCAGCGGGCGCCACTCGCCCGACACGTCGAACCTCCGGCTCCTGCCTCCGGAGATGCTGAACTCCGAGGTCATCAAGTTCCCCTACGACCAGCGCGTCACCATCAGCTACGTGTTCGAGTCCGCAGGCGCCTCGCACGCGCTCGGGTACATGTACCTGGAGGACGCGTTCAAGGCGGGCTACACGACCGCGCAGGGCGAGCTGCTGGACGCCAACAACAACGGCATCTTCGACCTGCACGAAGACCTCTTCAACCTGGCTCCCACCACCGGCACCAAGGCCCGCCCCTACGTGGGCAAGGCCGGAGACCGTCGGTGCACGCCGGTGTCCTTCACCTCCGGCGGCGAGACGTACACCGAGCCGGCCATCGCCATGCGCAACTGCGGCTCCACCTGGGTGCGCGTCACCGGGACCAACGGACTCGCAGACGCCCGCCCGGGTGGTGGCTCCACCCATATCGACACGGATATCGTGGGCCAGATGCGAGGAAACACCAACGCCAGCGCCACCCAGTTCTCCGACAAGGGCTTGTTCCCGCACATCCCCAACCTGCTGGAGCCTCGGGACGACGAGAACGGCAACAAGGGCATCGGGCAGATGGTCTTCCTGCTCGCGGATGACGACGACCAAAAGGCGACCTGGGGAGACATGTCGACCATCAAGGATGTCGACGAATACGACGACGGAATTCCCGACTACAACGTCACCGCCTATGACAACCGGGGCATCCTGCGCGCGGGCGCTGACAACGTCATTGACATCAATGACCGCACCGTCGACCTGGGACTCATCAAGGGCCAGAAGGAAATCGTCTTCTTCCTCATCGTCTACTACGACTCCAACCATGGTCCGAACGAGGGCACCGTCTATCCCTGCCTGAAGCAGGACAACGCCGGCAAGTGCCTGCTGCACCTGCGCACGCCCATCAACGTCTTCTTCTCCAAGTCGGCCTGGAACATGGACCAGAACTCCCTGGCCAACTCGGTGGTGGCCGAGCGAAACATCGGCTGCGACTACGCGGAGAACTGCGCCGCCGAGAACCCCGCGGCCACCGCGGCCGGCCAGTGCATGCTGGCGGACAACAGCCGCAAGCTGTGCGGCTGGCTGACCGACGACACGCTGCTGCGTCTGAGGACTCAGGCCACCTACGGCAACCTGGTGATGCCCAAGGAGGCGGTGAGTATTCCTCGTCCCACCGGCACCAACCGAAACCCCATGCCACACGTCATCGTGGGTGCGCCGTCCACGGACGAGTTCCGCTGGATTCTGGGCTTCGAGGACCTTCCAGGCGGCGGCGACCGCGACTTCAACGACGTGGTGTTCGTCATCAACAAGCAGAACGGCGGCACCTTCCGCTCCGGCAGCCTCACGGGCGAAATCGACCTGAGCGACGCGGAGGACTTCGTCATCACCAAGGTGCGCTTCTCGCGCTACGACGACTTCGCGCCCTACTCCGGCACGTGCGGCAACCCTCCGTGCTGGACGGAAGTGACGCCGGGAGCATGCTCGCTGCCGGGCAGGCCCGCGCCCACCATCCAGTACTCGGTGGCGGTGGACTGCCACACCGTCGTGTTCGAGAACGGCTCGTACGTCCGCAAGAAGAACGAGAACCGCACCTGGATTCCCGTGCGCTTCGACGCGGGCGACGCCAACACGAAGGAGCTGGACCTGCTGGAGCTGGGCTTCACCGGCTCGCAGCTGTGCTGGAAGGTGGACATCACCAGCCCGGATGACCGGTGCGTCCCCGTCGTCGACAACGTCAACGTGGGCTACCAGGCCGTGCGTGCCGGCAGCTACTCGCGCTCGTCGCCGTCCACGGTGGGCAACGCCATCCTCTGGGGCGTGAACGAGACGCCGGGCAGCGACTGGGGCAAGAACTGGCCGGGCAGCGGAATGCCCGAGGCCACCGAGCGCACCTACGACAACCGCAAGGACTACTCGGTGCGCGGCCGGCTGTACTTCCGCTCGCTCTATGACCCCGAGGACACCACCGTCACCAATGTCGTCGAGCGCTGGGATGCCGGCAAGGTGATGGCCATGAGCTTCCGTGGAGGTGGGGACCCGCTCAACCGCAAGATCTACACGACGAAGGCGGACGGCACCCGGGCCAACCTCGAAGACGACATGGTGGGCCCCGCGTCGAGGTTCAGCGTCCTCTTCCCCGACACGCTCTGTGACGAGCAGGTCGCGGGCAAGCCCCTCTACGACATGAACGGCGACGGCAAGTGCGGCACGCCCACCATCACCGCCCCTCCGTCCAAGGTGAACACCACGGCCAACAACGACCGGAACGTCTTCCGCGAGTGGCTCTACGGATGGGAGGACCACCAGTTGCCGGGGGCCACCAACGTGAAGCGCCCGTGGGCCATGGGTGGCATCAACCTGTCCACGGTGGCCGTGGCCGTGCCGCCGTACCTGGACTCGTGGGCGATGGGCGCGCTGCCCGCCGAGCGCGACCTGTACCGCCGCAACTTCATGACCCCGCTGGCCGCGCGTCCTTCCATCGCCTACGTGGGGACGATGAACGGCTTCATGCACGGCTTCGAGTCCGGCGAGTTCCGCGTCGAGGGCAAGGACGAGTGCACGGACGACATCCAGCTGCGCGGCTACTTCAAGCACGCGGGCGCGGCCTGTATCGACCCTGTCGCCCCGCGCCAGTACGGCTCGGGTGACGAGAAGTTCGCGTACATGCCGCGCATCCTGCTGGACCGCTACCGCTACCTGTACGCCAAGTACGCGGGCGCGGGCGACAAGCCCAAGCCACAGATGGATGCCTCGCCCACCATCACCAACGTGGACTTCGGTGGCCTGGCCGCCAAGTGGACGCCCGCCACCGGCACCACGGTGACGGCGCGTCCGCTGAAGGGCGCCCGGACGGTGCTCGTCTCCGCGTCCGGCAGGTCGAGCCCCGCCGTCTTCGCGCTCGACATCACCAATCCCGGCACGGCCACGTACCCGACGCCGCTGTGGGAGTTCGACCTGAGGAACACCGCCCTCTTCGACGCGTTCTCGGACGCGGCCGATGACGACGCGGACGTGCTGTTGCCGGACAACTCCGGCTCGCGTCATGCGCCCTCCGTGGTCCGCATCAAGTGGGGCGACGAGACGGACGGTCGATGGACGGCCGTCGTGGGCACGGACTACAAGCCCGCGGCCGACCGCTCCGGCACGCTGTACCTGCTGGACATGAGCACGGGCACGCCGCTGAAGAAGGGCGCCACCCCCGCGGGTCGCTACGCGGGCGTCATCACCCTGGATGAGGGCTCCGGAGTCGCGGGCGCCACCGCGATGGTGGACCTCAACCGCGACGGCAACTACGACGTCATGTACGTGCCCACCACGGCCGGCAGCGTGTACCGCATCAACCTGGACTCGGTGGAGACGAACCGGGACATGGGCCGTCAGGTCAAGACGTGCCGGGTGGCCAGCGCGCCGATGGCGGCCTCCACGCACCGCGATGCGGCGAGCAACCCCGCCGGTACCACCCACTTCCAGCAGATCCACTCCAACATCGCCGTGAAGGTGGTGCGTGACGGCTCCAAGCCCCTGGTCCGCTTCTACTTCGGCACCAGCGACAATCCGGACGAGATTGGCGACGGTCCCGCCAACAAGGAGAACTACCGCTACCACCTGATGGCGTTCGAAGACCCGAACCCCGACGGCTCCGAGCCGTGTGATTTGCTGGAGCCGCTCTGGGTGTCCCCGCTGGACCCTGGCCAGACGGTGTGGGGTGGCGTGTCGCTCAGCGATGACCAGGTCTTCACGACCACCGCCGTGGGCGCGGCCGCCGACGTCTGCAATCTGAGCGAGGACTCGAGCGGCAGGCTCTACACGACGTCGCAGATGCCGGACGCCGGCACCGGCAAGCCGAGTCAGACGAGCGTGGAGATTGGCGGCCATGGCGTCAGCGCGCCGGTGGTGCATGACCAGCACGCCTTCATCCTGTCCGCGACGGGCCAGATGATGATGGTGGGTGACGACAAATGGAACAACGGCGCGGCCAACGGGGGAGAGACCCGCTCGCGCGTGCTCGTGTACGACCCCATTCCGGATGGAAGGCTGCCTCGATGATTTCCCCGCGGTTCAAGGCCTCCAGGGGCGTCACGCTCCTGGAGGTGCTCGCCACCATGGCCGTGATGCTCGTGGGCATCGCGGCGGTGATGACGCTGGTGACGCAAATCAGCGCGTCCAACCGGCGCACCCTCACCGCCACGCAGGCGCAGCTCATCGCCGAGCGGACGCTGGAGAACATCTCCGGCATGGGCTGCTCGGCCACACCTCCGTGCGCCAACCTCATCCCCCTGGATGGTCAGCGCACCTCCCTGTGGCAGACGGCCGGAGGGGAGCTGAAGACCGCCGCGCCCGCCGGTGACGTGGCTCGCCAGTACGAGGTGGCGGTGGACGTCGACAGTCCGGTGCTCGTGGGCTCCATCGAGGATGGCGCCGCCGGGTTCCCTCCCGTGAACCGGGACCTGGGTGGCGCGGCGGGCACGTCCGGCAACATCGCCAATGTCCGCGTGTCGGTGAGCTGGGTGGAGCCGGGACGCACGGGACGCCAGGTCGTGGTCCTCCAGACGAGGATGGCGCCATGAGCAGGACGCTTCGTTCCCAGGGCGGCTTCACGCTGCTGGAGGTGATGATCTCCAGCGCCATTGGCGTCGTGGTGCTCGGCATCGGCCTGGTGGTGGGCATGCAGATGCAGCGGCGTGCCCTCTTCGAGGAACAGACGATGGTGGCGCAGGTGACGGGGCGGGCGGTGAAGGACCTGCTCACCCTGGACGTGCAGCGCGCCGGCATCGGCATGGGCAACTCCCCCATCCAGTTCTCGGAGGGCGACCAGCGCTTCGCCATCATGAGCTGGACCAGGCGGGACATGCAGGTGGGGGCGGCGCCTTTCGCGGCGGACCTGAGCTTCTCGCTCCCGCCCGCGGGCACGCCGTACGTCGACATGGCCTCGGATGTGCTGCAGCTCTACTGGGGTGACCCGCGCAGCATGCTGACGCTCACCGCGTGCGGAGGAGGTACCAACCCCGTCCGCAATGGCGGCCAGTTGTGCACGCCCGGGAATGCCCCGACGACGCTGCTGCCCTCGGGTGGTCCGTCGTCGACTCCCATCATCGTCGGCAACCCGACCCGGGGTGCTCTGGCCTGTCACTTCCGGCTGACCTCGATTCAGAACAACCCGCCTCCCGCCGAGGCTCGGGTGACGGCGACGCCTGGCCATGGCACCGCCGATACGACCACCGGCGACTGCGCGGATGCCGGGGCCACCATGTGGACCGAGCAGGGGTGGACCATGATGCGCACCGTGGGCGCGGCCTACCGGGTGAACTGGGCGGGCGGGAGCCCCGCGCTGGAGTACCTGGCCCCGGGCGCGACCAACTGGGCGGTGGTGAGTCGGGACGTGGAGCGGATGCAGGTCCGCTACGCCGTCATCGACCTGACCCAACCGAACAATGGCTACCGCTGGTTCCCCACCAGCCTGACCTCCGGCACGCCCATCGACCAGTGCACCACCAGCGGCGCCACGACCTGCACGGTGGACGTGATGACGCCAGTGGAGGCCGCGGTCGCCAACGACACGGACCTGCGCGCGCGGCTGCGCCAGCGGGTGCGCGAGGTGGAAATCACGCTGATCATCCGGACGCCGCGCTCGGACCGGTCCGTGGTGGACCCGGCAACCATCAACGTGCTGGACAAGGATGGCTTCCCTCAGGACGGCTTCAAGCGGCGGACCTATACCCTCCGCGTGGCGCCCCGGAACTTCGTGTCGGCCGGGCTGCAGCCCGCTCCGGCGGGGACGTGAGCATGATGCGCGAACGTGGAATGACGCTGTTGGAGTTGATGATCGCGCTGGCCGTGGTGGGGCTGATGCTGTCCATGGCGCTGATGGGCATCCAGACGCCCATCGACGGGCAGCGTGAGTCGGCCGCGACGCGGGAGCTGTGGTCCTCCGCGCTGCGGGCACGTCAGCGTGCCATCGCCACCAACCAGCCGGTGCGAATCGTCGTGGAGCCCAACATCGTGCAGCCGGACGGCTCGCGGCGGACGGTGGCCCGGTGGGAGCGGCTGACGTGTGGCAATGAATGGGACAACAACACCTGTCCCCAGCCCGCCTGCCTCAACGCCACCTGCCGCGCCAACGCGGCCTGTTGCTCGGAGACGGGGCCCGACGTCGTCATCCCCGACACGATGAATGCGTCCTCGGTGCACGGGCTCTGCTACCTGCCCGGCATGGGCCGCGCGGTGCGGCCCGGAAACCTGGGCTGCATGCAGGGCCAGCTCGACAACACGGCGGCGCTCGCCGCCGCGGCCCCGGGCAACCTGCGGCTCACCTTCAACGCCGAATCCGGCCGCCCCCGCAGCCTGCTGATGGTGGAGCCCCTCACCGGGCTGGCGTCGCTGCTGGACTGCGACTCCAAGCGCGCCGAGGACCGGCCCGTGCCCGAG
Organism: Myxococcus sp. AM011; assembly: GCF_013372595.1. Classification (NCBI taxonomy): domain Bacteria; kingdom Pseudomonadati; phylum Myxococcota; class Myxococcia; order Myxococcales; family Myxococcaceae; genus Myxococcus; species Myxococcus sp. AM011. The sequence goes on along the minus strand of NZ_JABXEM010000154.1, from coordinate 15,493 downwards.
TGCACGACGCCTCCCTGAGCTGGCCTCCCGGCGGGTGAAGCCCACCGATTCACCCTCTGGAACACCTGGAAGTGCCCACGGGCCTGAATCTCCTCACGGAGTTCGGGCCCGTTTCTTTCGCCCCCACGAAGCACCTGGGCGATGCGGCGGCCGAGCCCATGTCGAGCCTTGGCCGCCGGAGCCTCGGAGCGCCGGAGACACGAAGGGCTCGCACCTCGTTGGAGATGCGAGCCCGTGGGACTTCCGGACAGGGGGACTACGCGGCCAGCGCCTCGCGGCACTTGAGGCACACGTCGCCGCCCTGCCCCACTGCTTCCGAGTACGTCCAGCAGCGCGGGCACTTGTGGCCCAGCGCCGGCTTCACCTCGGCCAGCACCTTCGCGCCGTCGCCGAACACGCGCGTCACGTCCAGCGACGTCGCGTCGATTCCCTCCGCGTCCACCAGCTCCACCTGGCTGGTGATGAAGAGGCCCGGCAGCTCGTCCAGGTGCGCCTTCAGGAACTCCCGCACCGGAGCCGACGCCATCAACAGCACCCGCGCCTCCAGTGACGCGCCAATCCGCTTCTCGCGGCGCGCCGCCTCCAGCACGCCCTGCACCGCCTCGCGCAGCGCGAACAGCTTCGCGTAGCGCTCCGCCAGCGCCGGCTCCAGCTTCGCGCGCGCCTCCGGGAAGCCCGCCAGGAACACGCTCTCCGTCGCCTTGCCCGGCAGGAAGCCCCACGCCTCCTCGGCGGTGAAGCTCATCACCGGCGACAGGAGCCGCAGCAGCACGGAGGCCACCTCGTGCAGCACCGTCTGCGCGCCCCGCCGCGCCTTCCCATCCGTGCGCCACGTGTAGAGGCGGTCCTTCAGGATGTCGAAGTACACCGCCGACAAGTCACCCGCGCAGAAGTCCACCACCGTCGCGTAGACGAGGTGGAACTCGTAGTCCTCGTACGCCTGCTTCACGCGCGTGACGACTTCCGACAGCCTTCCCAGCGCCCACTGGTCCAACGGCAGCAGCTCTTCGTACGGCACCGAGTGCGGCGCCGGGTCGAAGTCATACAGATTGCTCAGCGCGTAGCGCACCGTGTTGCGAATCTTCCGGTAGCCCTCCGACAGGCCCTTGAGAATCTGGTCCGACAGGCGCACGTCGTTGCGGTAGTCGCTCGCCGCCACCCACAGGCGCAGCACCTCCGCGCCGTACTGCTGGATGATTTTCTCGGGCGCCACCACGTTGCCCAGGCTCTTCGACATCTTCTCGCCCTTGCCGTCCACCACGAAGCCGTGCGTGAGGCACGCCTTGTAGGGCGACATGTCGCGAGTCCCCACCGCCACCAGCATGGACGAGTGGAACCAGCCCCGGTGCTGGTCGCTGCCTTCCAGGAAGAGGTCCGCCGGAATCCGCTGCCTGCGCTCCAGCACCGCGGAGAACATGCACGCCGAGTCGAACCACACGTCGAGGATGTCCGTCTCGCGGCGGAACTCCCCATGCCCGCAGCGCGAGCACTTGAAGCCCTCGGGAAGGAAGTCCTTCACCGGCGTGCGGTACCACACGCCCACGCCTTCCTTCTCGACCTGGGCCGCCACCTTCTCCATCAGCTCCGGCGACACGAGCGACTCGTCACAGCCCTCGCAGTACGCGATGCAGATGGGCACGCCCCACGTGCGCTGACGGCTGATGGTCCAGTCCGGCCGCGTCTCCAACATGCCCCGGATGCGGCTGTGCCCCCACGAGGGCACCCACTTCACCTTGTCCACCTCCGCCAGCACCTCCTGACGGAACGTCTTCTCCCCGTGGAACGGCACGTCCATGGGGATGAACCACTGGTACGTCGCGCTCAGGATGATGGGGTTGTGGCAACGCCAGCAGTGCGGATAGCTGTGCGCCACCGTGTCCTTCGCGTCGTTCAGCAACGCGCCCTTCTCCACGAGGACGGCGATGACGAGCGGGTTCGCCTCGAACACGCGCTTGCCCGTGAGCGCCTCGCCCACCGTGTCGTCGTAGCGGCCGTCCGGACGCACCGGGTTGTAGATGTCCAGCCCGTAGCGCAGGCCGACCTCGTAGTCCTCCTGGCCATGCCCCGGCGCCGTGTGCACCAGGCCCGTACCGGCATCCAGCGTCACGTGCTCGCCCAGGACGATGCGGCCCCGGCGCTCGTAGAACGGGTGCTGATACGTCAGGTGCTCCAGCTCCGTCCCCTGCGCGTACGCCAGGATTCGCGACGGGTCCACCAGCGCCGCCGCGGACACCTCGCCGCCCGGCAGCTCCACGTGCTTCACCGCCAGCTCGTCCGCCTTCACCTCCGCCAGCACCTTGGGCAACAGGTCCTTGGCCACGCAGATGACGCGCGAGCCCAGTTGGTAGAAGACGTACTCCAGCTCCGGGTTGACGGCGATGGCCAGGTTGGCCGGCAGCGTCCACGGCGTCGTCGTCCAGATGGCGAAGGCGACGTCCTTGCCCTTCAGCGCCGGCACCCGCTCGGCGATTTCAGCTCCGGCCGCGAAGGCCACGTACACGGACGGGGACTCGTGCTCCTCGTATTCGACTTCCGCCTCCGCCAGCGCTGTCTGGTCATACAGACACCAGTACACGGGCTTCTTGCGGCGGTAGAGCATGCCCCGGCGCGCGAAGACGGCCAGCTCGCGGATTTCCTGCGCCTCATAGGCGAAGTCGAGCGTCTTGTAGGGCGCGTCCCACGAGCCGAACACGCCCAGCCGCTGGAACTCCGCCTTCTGGATGTCGATGAACTCCAGCGCGTACGCGCGGCACTGCTCCAGGAAGGCGTCGCGCGACAGGGTGCGCTTGTCCACCTTCTTGTCCTTCAGCCGCTTCTCCACGGCCTGTTCAATCGGCAGGCCGTGCGTGTCCCAGCCGGGGATGAAGTCGCAATGGCGGCCCACCAGGTTGCGGTACTTCACCACGATGTCCTTGAGGACCTTGTTGAGCGCGTGGCCGGCGTGGAGGTGGCCGTTGGCGTAGGGCGGGCCGTCCGGCAGCACGAAGGGCTCACCGGCGGCGTTCTTCTCCAGAATCTTTCCCCAGATGCCCCGCTCCGCCCACCAGCCGAGCATCCTCGGCTCGAGCTGCGCCAGGTTCCCCTTCATCGGGAACTCCGTGCGCGGCAGGTTGACCGAGTCCTTGAAGTCCTTGTCCTGGGTGGGCGTGTCGCTCATGTCGACAGCGCCCGTAACACGCTCGGTGCAGCGCTTCAATCACCCGCGGGCTTCGCGGCATCCTCTGGACCGAGCGTGCGGCGCAGCACCGCGACCGACGTCGTCCCCGTCTTGGGAGTCTGCAGCACCAGCTCCACCTCCTCCGTCTGGGAACGGAAGCGGCGGGGCTCCGCCTGCTTGAAGCCCAGCTTGCCCAGCTCCACGCGATAGAAGGCCTCCACCTCCGCCTCCTTCGCCTTCACCGTGTAGTTGACCGAACGCATCACCTCCAGCTCGCTGGTCAGCACCCCTTCTGCGCCCGCCATCAACGGCGCCACGGAGGACACGGTCTGGGGCGGCCGCGACATGTTGGCCTCGCCCAGATAGAGCGTCGTCGTGCCATCCGGATTCGGCTGGACGATGACGGTGTAGGTGATGAGTCGCTCGGGGTCCACGGCGGTGAGCGTCGCCTCGCGCAACGTCTGCGGCTGGTGCTCGGGGGGGGGAAGGTAGAGCCCCCACTCAATCCACCGGTCCACCATGTGCTGGATGAGGAACTCCGCCTTGTCCGCGCTGCGCACGGCCTTGAGCCGCACCGGAATGCCATCCGCGAGCATCACTCCCGGCATTTCGACGATGTCCAACGTCCGGGGCACGTCCCAGACGAAGGGCTGACGGTAGATGGGCGGCACCTTCATGTCCGGCGGCAGCGACGAGAGCGACGGCTGCGGGAGCGCGGCGGCCTCCTCGTCCTCCTCGCTCGGCAGATAGGCGGACAGCGGCGTGGCCGACAGTGGCGCGGACGGCGCGGGCGGCGGCGTGGCGGCCTTCGGCTTGGGGCTTGCGGCTTTCGACTTCGACGGAGCACCGGCCTTCGGCGCCGGCGGGGCCGACTCGGCTCCCGCTCCCAGCATCAGCAACACCAACAGCGCCTTCATGACCGACCTCGTCTTCCACGTCGCCGCGGGACTTCACCCACCCTACGTCCTCACTGCGCTTCGTCCGGGTCCGGAACCGACTCCGCCTTCTTCTTCCCGCTGGGGCCGTCCTTCGGGCACCGGCTGGAGCAGACCTCGAAGGCCTTCTTGTACTTGTCCGTGCAGCGCGTGGCGCAGGACTGGAACTCACCGGCCTTGTTTCCGGTGACGCTGCCCGTGGGCGTGGGACAGCGCTCCATGCAGCCCTGCAGGCTCTCGCTGCCCTTGGAGGCGCAGGAGGCCTCACATTCCGCGCGGTCGGCCAGCGCGGGCGCGCTTCCCACCAACGCTCCGAGGAGCAGACCCACCACGAGGAAGGGAAGCGAGGCGCGTGTCGTCTTCATGAGAAACCCATCCGTGTCGTCAAACACAGCTAGTTGCAGGACTTGCCGAGGAAACATCCATTGAGGGGCCGCCGCTGCGTGTAGGCATAGCCATACGTCGCGGAGGAGACACCCACCAGCGCACCCGGCGTGGTGGGGAACAGCCCGGAGCCCTTCCACTGGTCCAGGGTGGGAATCTGCATCATGTTCAGCTCCTCACCCGGCGCGCTCATGAAGAAGTAGCGCGAGTTGATGGGCGCGGGGAATTGAAGCACGGCCAGCGGCATCGAGTCCGCCATGTAGGGGATGACGATGGCGGTGGGCAGGTAGGTGCCATACACCGCGCTGTAGAAAGGCAGGTTGGCGCAGGGGATGGGCAGGTAGATGGGGGGATTCATCTCGTACGGCATCTGCCCGAACGGGAGCTGACAGGTGAGGACCTCGCTGATGGGGCTGCCCCCGGCCAGTCCCCAGTCATCCACCAGCATGGAGAAGCTGCCGGCGCAGGTTCCGCCCACCGCGCGGCCCACCGAGCACACCCGCATGCTGGAGAAGCGCGTATCCGCGTGGGGCTGCTGGTAGAGCCCGCCCGCGCCCTGGTCCAGGAAGGACGTGGGGAAGCGGAAGGCGCTCAGCGTCGCCTGCGCACCGCAGCGCGCGGCGCCCTGGTCGCGATACGTCACCTGCGTGGGGATGGTCCCTTCCCACTCAGGGTCGCCGCCCATGTCACAGCGCACGGAGAGGTCCGCGCCCGCCGTGAAGGCCTGGGTGATGCCGGGCGCGTTGTTGATGTGGGACAGGCCATTGAAGTCCGCGTACCGGCGCTCCGCGTCGCGGGCCGCGTCCCGCATCGAGTCCTTCGCCTTGTCGTAGTCCAAGGGGATGGAGTGCATCTGCCGGTGGGTGCCGTTCCACAGCGCGGAGATGGCGGACTCCTGCACCTTCAGCGACAGGTAGCCCACCTCCGCGAAGTGGATGCCGAAGGCGATGACCGTCACCATCAGCGTGGTGCCGATGGCCGCCTCCAGGACGGCCGAGCCCCGGGCGCGGCGACGCGACTGAGTCAGGTGTCTCATTGAATCCCCCGGTAGCCCGCGCCCAGCAGGGCGTCGAAGGTCTCCGCGGCGACGCTCGCCCCCGCGCTGTTCAGCGTCTCGCGCGCGTCAGCCAACCCCTTGCGGTCGATGTCCGGGGCCACCAGCGTGGCGCGCCAGTACGGATTGAGGAGGTTGGGCGGCTCCGCCCAGTGGTTGATGCCCAGGCTGCGGCCCCGGTGGTAGTAGGCGATGCCGGTGGACAGCGCCGTCTGGAGCGAGTTGGGCGTGCCGTCCATCATCCGCAGCCCCTGGGTGTTGAACTCGGTGCCAGGGCCCGAGGGCTCGAAGCGGAAGCGGGTGAAGATGTTCCAGGGGTCCGCCACCGTGCGCTGGCTCATGTCCCGCTGCACCACCGCGAAGTTCTTCGGCTGCGCGAAGTTGTTGCCCTCGTTCGTCACGCCCGTGAAGTGGTAGTCGATGAAGGCGGGCCAGATGCCCGGGCAGCTCGAGGGCCCACCGGTGCAAGGCACCAGGAAGTGGACGAAGGGCATGCGGTCGTTGCCACCCGTCCAGGTGTGGCGGAACTGGAGCCCCGAGGCGACCACCTCCGACTTCGCCTCCTGGGTGGTCCCCGGCATCACCAGCGGACAGGGAAGCCCGCCGCCGTTGAGGATGTGCATGTAGAGGGTGTCGACCTCGCCCTCGTCCTGCGCGGTGACCGCGGCCGCATACGGCGGCAGGAGGTTCCACAGGGTCTGCATGCTGAGCGTCTTGGCGGGCTTGTTGAAATACGCGGTGCCCTCGCCCGTGGCGAAGGCGAAGCTCTGCCGCGTCATCATCGCCAGCAGCAACACGCGCACGATGTGCGGCGGGTAGTGCTCCAACTGCCGGTGCGTCACGAAGCGAAAACCCCGGCTGCCCATGGCGGCGTTGACGGCGTGGGCCACGGAGAGCGGCAGCGAACAGGCCGCGCCATCTCCCGAGCAGGCCAGGCCCCCCTCCAGCTCGTCCGCGTTGACGGACACTCCGCCGGGCGTGAGCCACTCGTTGCGCCCCCGCCCGGCCGCCGCGGCATCCGCGATGTCCTTCGCGAAGGACTGGTCCTTCACGTTGTCCACCAGGTCGCCGAAGGTCTTCTGCTGCGCGGCGTAGATGGCGAGCTGGGCGGTCTGGTGCAGCAGGAGCTGGAGCGCGGCGCGCGTGTCGGCCCCCTGGAAGATGGGGTCGATGCGCCGGTCCTCGTTCTGGTAGGCCCGCTGCAGCGCGCTCAAGTCACTCACGCCCTTGCGGCCACACCTGCACGCGCGCGCACAGGCGCCATTGAAGGGCGCGCAGGCACACAGGATGGTGGCCAGCCGGTAGGGCCACTCGGCGCCCCTGAAGGAGCTGCGGCTGGCGTTGAGGTGGGCGCGGTACAGCGTCGTCCAGGAGATGATGCTCTGCGCGCCCGCCTGGGCCACGGCGTGGCCAATCTGGACGCGGTTGAGCACCGCGATGTTGTTGAAGGTGCGCGCCGTGGCGACGGCGTTGGTGTGCGCGGCGGCATCCGCGACCGTCTGCAGCTCGATTCGTTCCCGCACCTTCATGGAGAAGGAGAGCGTGAGCACGACCATCAGCACGACCAGCAACGTGCCGAGGACGAAGAGCACCATCGTCTGTCCGCGCCGGGGGAGGCGGAGAGAAGAAGGGAGGATGTTCATCGGTTCACCGGGGGCAGTGAGGCTGGGCGAAGAAGCGAGACTTGAGGGGGGTCATCATCCGCATCGTGAAGGTCGTCTCGATGGGGAAGACGTACTGCTGCAACCGCACCCTGCGCTGGAGCTCGTCTCGCAGCGCGGCGCTCAGGGTGAAGGGGTCCGTGAACTCGCCCCGGTTCCAGTTGGCGTTGCGCTCGGCCGCCATCAGGGGGTTGGTGGCCGTGTAGTCCTCGATGCCGAGCTGGGCGAGGAACATCCGCGACATCACCCAGTTGGCGAACGGGATTTTCATCGGGTACCAGTAGACCATCCGCACCTCGAGCTGCCGCAGGTGGCCCGGCTCGTCGAAGTCGCGGTCCTCCGGGCTCGGGACGCCGCCGCCCTGGATGTGGCGGTCAATCCACACGATGGCGCCGTCGTGCACGCCGTCCAGGCCGCTGGAGTAGCGGTTGTCGCGCCGGGCGGCGAAGGCCGCGGCCAGCCGCGCGGGGGCGCTGCTACCGCCACCGTGTTGCACCACGCCCGTGGCGACGGAGTTGCCCAGGAACGAGTGGAACGAAGGAAGCAGCGCCAGGATGGCCGAGTGGGTCATGCGCTCACAGTCGCCATGGGCCACCGAGCCCGCCCGGGTGGCGCGAAATACGGCGTAGTGCGCCAGCACGCGCGCTTGCAGCATCAGGAACAACTGCAACGTGCCCAGCAACAGGAACACCACCAGCGGCAGGGTGATCGCCGCCTCCACCATGGCTTGTCCTGACTGGCCACCATTCCTTCGAGGGTAGGAATTCATGGCAGGACGCATGTTCCAGGGATTTACTCCCCAGAAGACATACGTCAACTTGCCCGTCGCAAAGAGACCGACAGCGCGAAGGCGACGCTACAGCCTGGGCGGGGGGTGTGTCACGTGTGTCACGCGTGTCACGAGGTTCCCCCGGGGCCCGAGCGACCCCAGGGGCCGGCTCAGCGGGGCTTCATGCCCTTGGTGTCGAGCTGATACTTCTTCACCAGCCGCTCGATGGACTTCCTGTGCAGGCCGCTCTCCCGGGCGGCGCGGGAGAGGTTTCCCTCGCAGCGGGTGAGGACGCTGGTGACGTACTCCCGCTCGAAGTTCTCCAGGAGCTGCTCCTTGGCGTCCTTGAAGGAGAGGTGCTCGTTGAACGGCAGCGGCCCCTCGCGGGCCTGTCCGCGCACCCGGGGAGGGAGGCTGGCCGGCTGAATTTCTTCGCCCTCGCTGAACGTGAGCACGTGAGACAGGACGTTCATCAGCTCGCGGACGTTGCCCGGCCACGCGTAGGACATCAGCAGGCTCATGGACTCCGGGGAGAAGCGCTTCTTGCCGTGCTTGAGGACGACCTCCGGATCCGCGAGGGCCCCCTTGAGGATCAGCGGGATGTCGTCGCGGCGCTGGCGCAGGGGCGGCAGCTGAATCGTTATCACCGACAGGCGGAAGTAGAGGTCCTCGCGGAAGTTGCCGGCTTGGATCTCCTTCATCAAGTCCCGGTTCGTCGCGGCGATGACGCGGCAGTTGACCTCGATGACCTCATTGCCGCCCACGCGGCGCACCTCGTGGTTCTCCAGCACGCGCAACAGCTTGGGCTGCAGGTCCAGGCGCAGCTCGCCCAGCTCGTCCAGGAAGATGGTGCCGCCGTGGGCGCGCTCGAAGGCGCCGGGGCGTCCGCTCACCGCGCCGGTGAAGGCGCCCTTCTCGTGGCCGAACAGCTCGCTCTCGATGAGGTTGGGCGGAATGGCGCCGCAGTCGAGCACCTCCATGGGCGACCTGGCGCGGCCCGACAGCTCGTGGATGGCGCGCGCCACCAGCTCCTTGCCGGTGCCCGTCTCGCCCTGGATGATGACGGAGACGTCGAGCGGGGCGATCTTCTTGATGAGCCCGAATATCTGGCGCATCTTCATGCTCTGGCCGACCATGCCGCACAGCTCGCCGTCGCGGTCCGGCTCGATGGTGACTTCCTCATCCAGCGGCGCGAAGGTCAGCACGGACGAGCCCGCGCGAATCTGGGAGCCCGGTGAGAGATAGGCGCGCTCGATTCTGCGGCCGTCCAGGAACGTGCCGTTGGTGGAGCCCAGATCCACGAGCAGATAGCCGCGCTCGGTGAACTGGATTTCGAAGTGGTGGCGGCTGGCGGTGCGGTCCTCCACGAGCACCAGGTCATTGCCCGGATGCGCGCCGCAACGCAGGCGCTCCTTGTCGCTGACGACGGAGCGTCCGGTGTCCGGCCCGGAGGCCACGGCGAGCCGGCACTTGTGGAGCTTCACGGTGGTCCGCGGGTCCACCACGAGCGTCTCCCCCAGCAATGGGGAGTGGGCGAGGTCCAACCCGGCGGCATCTCCGGGGCTGGTGTGGATGTCGTCGGGGTGTGGATCTGTCGCGCTCATCTGCGTCCGAGGATAGCAAACGCGAACCACGTCACCCGCCCCGTCCGGCGGTACATGCTACGCTCGTGTGCTCCGCCCATGTCTCCCCGAAAAATCCAGCAGAAGAAGGCCCCGGCCACGCCAGGGTCCCCGGCACCCGAGCGCCCCGCGCCGCGTCGTTCACGCGTGAAGAAGACCGTGGCCATCTTGTCCCGGAAGCGCTCGCTCTATTCGACACGCCGGCTGGTGTCCGCCATTCGGGAGCGGGGCCACCGGCCGCTGGTGCTGGACACTCTGCGTTGCTGCCTGCTGCTCGCGCAAGGCGCACCGCGCATGACGTACCGCGGTGTGGAGATACGGGGCGTGGACGTCGTGGTGCCGCGCATCGGCGCGTCCATCACCGCCTATGGGCTGGCGGTGGTGAACCACTTCGAGATGATGGGTGTTCCAGTACTCAACCCTCCGTCGTCCATCGCGCGCAGCCGCGACAAGCTGCGCGCGCTCCAGTTCCTGTCGCGTTCCGGACTGGACATCCCTCGCACGTTGATGGCGCATGACCGCAGCAACGTGCGCCGGCTGGTGGAGGAGGTGGGCGGGCTGCCCGTCATCATCAAGCTCATCAAGGGCACGCAGGGCGTGGGGGTGATGATTGCTCACACGCTGCCGGAGGTGCAGACCATCCTCGACACCTTCTGGGACCTGGGGCAGGAAATCGTGCTCCAGGAGTTCGTCGCGGAGAGCGAGGGCCGGGACGTGCGCGCGCTCGTGGTGGGCAGGCGGGTGGTGGGCGCGATGCGTCGCAAGGCGAAGAAGGGCGAGTTCCGCTCCAACATCCACCGCGGTGGTGAAGGGCAGGCAATCGAGCTTCCCCCCGCGTACATGGAAGCCGCGGTGCGGGCCGCGAGCATCATCGGCCTGGAGGTCGCCGGCGTGGACATGCTGGAGGGGCACGCCGGACCCCGGTTGATGGAGATCAACTCCAGCCCCGGCTTCGAGGGACTGGAGGGCGCCACGGGCCGCGACATCGCGGGCGAAATCATCGACCACGCGCTGGCTTACGCCGGTTCGAAGTCCGGGGGTTCACAGGCCTACGGCGAGTAGCGCGAAGGGCTTTCGAGGTTGCTCGCACGCCGTGAAGCAAGCGAGCAGCCTGGGCCAAAGCCACCTCGCATGCTCCTCAGGAACACAGGAATGCATTCAGCGGCCGAGTGTCATGGGGAGTTGGCAGCGGCGCGGCGTGGCCTCTAATCTGGCGGCCCCCCATGAAAACGCTGCACAAGCCGCTGCAGATCACCGTGTACCAGGATGTGCTGTGCTCCTGGTGCTATCTCGCCGACCTGCGCCTGGACGTACTGCGCCAGGAGCTGGGCGAAGCCGTCCGCTGGAGCGTGAGGCCTTATCCGCTTCGCGTGCACGATGTGCTTCCCACGGAGCGCGAGAAGCGCGGCCTCGTGGAAGAAGTGCAGCGCGCGCAACGCGAGTCGGACGCCACCGCGCCGCTGTTGTCCACGGACCTGTGGCTGGGCGGAGACCCGCCCCGCAGCAGCGTGCCGGCACTGGCCGCTCTGGAGGCCGCGCGACTGCAGGGACCGCAAGCGCGGGCCTTCCTCGCGCGAGCCATGCAGCGCGCGGCGCTGGAGCAGGGCGTCAACGTGTCGCGGTCCGACGTGGTGTTCGAGCTGGCGTCGCGCGTGGGCCTGGCGATGAACGAGTTCTCCGCCGCGTTCCGTTCCGAGGAGACGCGCCGGCTCATCCTGGATGAGCACCGCGACGCGGCGATTCGCGGCGTGCGCGGCGTGCCCACGCTCGTCATCGGCGGGCGGTGGATGCTGTGCGGTCTGCGCGAGCTGACCGAGTACCGCGAGCACATCCTGGCCTGCATGGGCCGGGTGGCCACGCCCCGCTCGGGTTCCTCCGAGCGACTGGTGCACTGACTCGACGTCCCGCACCGGGGCCCGCTTCCCTTCGCGGGCCCCGATGAGCCACCCGACGTCAGAAGACTTCTTCCGCGCCCTTGCTCAGCGACAGGTACAGGCCGCAGAGCAGCAGTTGGAAGAAGCCCAGCGCGGGGAGGACGGGCAGACAGCACAGGATGATGCCCACCATGAGGCCGACGCACCCCAGCGCCATGGTGCCGAACATGCCCAGGCGCTGGCCCTTCGCGGCGGCGAAGCAGCGCTTGAGCGTCTCCACCGGACCGGGAGCCTCCTCGTTGGCGATCGCCGGCTGCACGAGCACCAGCGGCATGATGAGCCACATGCCCGGGAAGATGTAGAGCCCGATGCCCACGGCGAACGTCGCCACGAACACCTGCGGCGACGTGTTCGTCACAGCCCTGGTGAACGACTCCGTGGAGTCCAAGTCCAGTTCGGCGAGCGACACCCCCGACATCCCGACGAACACCGCGAGCGCGACGCCGACACAGAGGATGATGACGGGGAGCATCACCGCGAAAGACAGCAGCATCGTGAGCAGGTAGGGCACCAGCTTGGGGAGCTGGGAGAACATCCGCCCCAGGTCCGCGCGCTGGCCCTGGAGCACGTCCAGGCACATGCGGGTGAAGCCCAGGCCGACCATGCCCTGAATCACATAGGAGGCCACGGTGCCCACGATGGTCGTCAGCACGATGACGGTGGTGCTGCCCGCCATGCCGCCGATGAACGACAGCATCTGGGAGATGAAGCTGCCCATGATGGAGGCCGCGAAGAAGATGATGGCGGCCACGCTGAGCATCACCCACTCGCGCTTGAACCGGTCCCAGCACACCTCCACCAGGTCGCCGATGGACCAGTTCCCGCGGTCCAGCGGGAAGGCGCGGCCCAGGCCCTCGCGCTCACGACAGGTGGGACAGTGCGCCTGCGCGCCGTGCTCGCTGCACGTGTCGCACATGAAGTTGCCGCAGCGCGTACAGGTCCGCTGCGCGAGGTGATCCGGGTGCAACGGGCACGACGCCCCCCGCCCTCGACCGAAATCCGAATCCGACATGGGTGGCCTTCTCCTCGCGCGACGGGTCCGGAAGGCCCCGGCGCTCCAGTCGCACGCACTTCCGCACCTACACCAGCGGGCACGGTGTTCACCAGGGCACAGGCACGGTTAAAGAGGAGGCAGGCGGGCGAGAAGGAGCCGGGCGTGAATTTCCTCCAGGAACGCCCGTCATCAGCCCGTGGTCGCGAAGAGGGACTGGCTGGAAGTGCCCTTCGCACGGGAGACTCGTCACATGCGCCGACTGCTCGCACTCGCCATCCCTCTCGCCCTGATGATGGGGACGGGCTGCTACGCCCACTATCACGGTCCCACCGCCCGCCGCCCCGTGGTGGCCGTGGTGGACTACCGGTTCTCGGGCGACCACCCCATTCCGGACATCGACGGTGGCGGCTGGTGCCCGTACGACCACGTCCACACGCACGGCTACCGCCCGTCCGAGACGCAGTACACCTACACGGACGACGTCTACTACTACCGAGGGCCGACACTGGTCTGGTACTGGGACTTCCACCTGGATCCGCTCGGGACGTCCTGCGGCCTGCACGGGCGCCACTCGCACGACTACTACCCGAATGCGGGCCGGGCGTACCGCTGGGAGCGCAACCGCGGCTACGTGTATGACCGGACCCACGCGGCCTCCGCGGGCTACGGCTACAGCCGGGCCACGTCTCGCCCGGGCTATCGCGCCCCGGTGACTCGCACCGACAACCGCCCCTCCAGCCAGCCGCCTCCTTCCGGTACCGGCTGGGGCACGCAGCCTCCTCGCGGCGGCTCCCGGTATGACCGGGACAACAACAACAACGGCGGCGGCTGGGGCAGCGGGAACAACTCGGGTGGCAACAACGGCGGCGGCTACGGCCGGGGCAACAGGGATGATGACCGCGGCGGCTCGCGTCCCGGGCGCGGCCAGGGGCGGGACCGCGATGACGACGACAACAACAACGGCGGCGGCTGGGGCAGCTCCGGTGGCGGAAGCTCCGGTGGCGGCTACGGCAACAACGGTGGCGGCACCCCGGGTGGCGGAAGCTCCGGTGGTGGCAGCTCCGGCGGCGGATATGGCAACGGTGGCAGCTCGGGCGGTGGCAGCTCCGGTGGTGGCAGCTCCGGTGGTGGATACAACGGCGGTACGCCTCCGAGTGGCAGTGGCTCGGGTGGTGGCAGCTCCGGTGGTGGCAGCTCCGGTGGTGGCTATGGCCGAGGCAACCGCGACAACGACAGCGACCGTGGAAACAGCAGCGGCGGGAGCACCGGCGGTTGGGGCACCGGTGGCGGACGCGGCAGCAGTGGCAACAGCAGCGGTGGGAGCAGCGGTGGGAGCAGCGGCGGCGGGAGCAGCAGTGGCGGGAGCAGCAGCGGCGGCTGGGGCAGCGGTGGTGGACGCAGCAGCAGCGGCAGCAGCAGTGGTGGAAGCAGCGGCGGCGGAAGCCGGAGCTCCGGTGGAAGCTGGGGCAGCGGTGGCGGCAGCAGCGGCTCGAAGAGCTCGGGTGGCGGCTCCTCCGCGCCGAGTGGTCGTGGCAGCTCGGGCGGCTCCCGTGACAACAAGGGCGGCTGGCGCTGAGCCTCCGGGCGAATCCGCCCACCCCCGTTGATGGATTTCCGACACCGGACCGCGTCCCTCGTCCCTCACGGGCGAGTGGCCGGCCCGGTGTCTGTCTTTGAGCGTCGGACAGGGGACGGAGCGTTCGCGGGTGGATTGCCGCGCGGAGGGGGCATGGAAATGTTGCCGAGCGATGAAGCGCCCATTCCTGCTGGCATCCTGTGTACTTCTCGGGCTCGCGTCGTCCGGCTGCGGCTCCGGCGGCCCTGCTCCGGACCCCGGCTTCCAGACCGAGGACGCCGAGTCGGTGGACCTGGACAACCTGCGCATCCGCGTCAGCGGACAGGCACAGGTGCTGCCCGAGGCCGCGCGACTTTTCACCGCGCTGGGCCAGCCGGTGCCCTCGCTCGGCGGCATGCCCATCCTCGTCGAGGAGCCGCTGCGGGTGGCGGTCAATGACGTCAACGCCACCTTCGGCACGGGCGTGCTCCAGGAGGACGGAGCCTTCGCGGTGACGGAGGTCCCCGTGCGCGAGGTGCACCAGGGGCTGGCCGTGGGACTGAGCGGACCCGGCTTCGTGCGGACCGTCACCGTCGTCTACGACAGCGTCTTCACCGGAGCGCGGCCTCGCACGGATGTCATCGAGTCGAGCGCCTGGGCGCTGCCGGAGTCGTTCCACGACGCGCTGGGCACGGCCATGGGCGAGCCGCTCTTGCGAGGCCACACGGAGGACCGGGCCCACACGCTTCGCGACGCGGGCTTCGCGCTGGGGCGCGTCGTCGACGAGAACGGCCAGCCTCGCGCCGGCGTGCGCGTGGTGCCGGACCGGAGCGAGTTGACGGAGCGCATCTACTATCCGACGGCGGACCTGAACGGCGTCAACCAGGTGGGCACGTCCGCGGACGGCCTCTTCCTCTACGTGCACACCGCCGGGGACGCGGAGACGTTCCGGCTGGGCGTGGAGGGCGAGGAGGCCTACGTGGCGCGCAATGTGGCCGTCGCGCCCGGCTGGGGGCTGGTGCTCACCCTCTATCCGGGGCTCCATCCGCCTGCATCCCGCTGAGCGGCGGTCAGGCAGGCACCCTGCCCCGCCGTGCGACGCCGGACGCGGCGCGCGTGCGCATCCATGTCCCGACAGGTGCGTGAGGAGCGAGGCAGCGGGCCGTCACGCGTGACGCGGCCACCCGCCCTCGACGGAAGCACCCGTGCGTTCCGGGGGGACGCCGATGAATCGGACCTGGAGGGCCCAGCCCCAGAGCCAGGCCGTTGCCCGCGCGCTCGCCTGGGTCGCGGCGGCGGGCGCTCCACTGATGGGGCTGGTCTCCCTGGCGAGCTGGGCCTTCGCGGCGCACTCCGCGTGGCCCGAGGTCTCCGGCATGCCCATGACGGCGCCTCGCACGGGTGTCGCCCTGGTGCTCGGAGGCGTGG
>NZ_JABXEM010000153.1:0-26675 GCF_013372595.1 Myxococcus sp. AM011 | reverse complement strand
GCCACATCCTGCACCGCTCCCACCCGCTCCAGGTGCGCCTGCACGCGCTGGTAGTCCCGCCACTGCGTCGCCAGCCTCACCACCGGCCCGCTCATCTGCCTCGCGAACAGCGTCGCCGCGATGAGCGCTCCCACCGTCAGCTCCCCTCGCAACACCGCTCGCGAGCCCACCCACAACACCAACGCACTGCCCACCAGGTCCAACGTCTGCGACACACTCGCGCCAATCGCTCCGTGCATCGACGCCTTGAAGCCGTGCTGCAGCGACGGCGCCAGCAAGCGCTGCATCGTGCGCAGGAACGGCAGCTCCAGCGCGTGCGCCTTGAGCGACTCGAACCCCTTGAACGAGTCCATCAGGTGCGTCTGGTACAGGTCATGCTGTGACAGGTACGCCACCGTGTGGTTCCGCACCCAGCGGCCCACCACCGCGGACACCAGCAGGTGCAGCGGCATCAACACCAGCGCGAGCACCGCCAGCGTGGACGAGTACATCGTCAACACCGCCGCCGTGCTCAACACCAGCGCCACGTCGATGGTGATGGCAATGGCGTTGTCCACGATGAAGCCTCGAATCAGCCCCACCTCCATGAAGCGATTCAGGATGTCGCTCGTCGTGAAGCGCTGGAACAACCCCGACGCCCCGTCCAGCACCCGCCGGTAGAGCGTCTCCACCACGTCTCGCTCGATGCGCGTGGACACCTCCAGCACCAGGTAGCTCCGCGCGAAGGCCAGCACCCCCGACAGCAGCGCGGTGACCACCAACCCCACCAACAACACGTCCAACAACTGCGCATCCGCGCGCATCAACACCCGGTCGATGACCACCTGACTTCCCAACGGGAAGGCCAGCGCCAGCACCTGCAACAACAACGACAGCCCCACCAGCTCCGCGATGACCAGGCGATACGGACGCACCAACACGGAGAAGCGCGCCAGCGCGGACTGCTCCTTCTGCTTCGGCGGAAGCGCCGCCACCGCCGTCGACATCCGGTCCGACGGCTTGAGCAGCAGCAGCACCCCTCGCCAGGAGCGCAGGAACTCCTCGCGGGGAATGAAGCGCGTGGAGAATGACGGGTCACCCACCACGACACCCTTGCGAGTGACTCGCCACACCACGACGAAGTGGTGCCGGTCCTGGAGGTGCGCGATGGCCGGCAGGTCCACCGAGCGCAACAGCTCCCAGTCCGCCTGGATGCCCGTGGTGATGAACCCGAGCTGCTCTCCCGTGCGCGACAAGTCCAGCAGGCTGGTGCCATACCGGCTCACGCCCGCGAGCTTCATCAACGACGGATAGTCCAGCTCGTGTCCGTAGTACCGCGCCACCATCCGCAGGCACGCGGCCCCACAATCCATGTGCTCCTGCTGTCGGTAGAACGGCACCGGCTTCCACGGCGACGCGGAAGAAGGCCGCTCCGGCAGTTCCATCGAGCCCTCTTCTTCCGGAGGTGCCTCGGGAGGCGCACTCACGTCCGTGAGGACCACGTGCGGCCATCGGTTGAACTGCGCACTGCTCCTCGCCACGCGTCGCCCCAGGGCGCGGCGCACGCCCGGGAAGCGCAGCAGCACCTCGGCCGTCGCGCCTCTCGGAGCGGACAGCAGGGTGCTGGTCTCCAGCGCCGTCGCCGCGGCGAAGACCGGCGCGTCCAGGAGCAGCGCATCCAACGCGAAGTCCTCACCCGGCCCCAGCGCCCGCTCGCCGTAGCGCACCGAGCCCTGTCTCAGCACCCACCACTCCGCCGCCGTCGCACCCGCGGGCATCAGCACCGTGCCCTCAGGCACCGTGCCCTCCCGGAAGCACGCGGCGAGCCGCAGCACACCCTCCGGCTCCACATCGTCCGCGAACAAGTCGAGCAGCGCACGGCGCAACGCGGGGCACAGCAGCGCCGTCAGCCCACCCGTCTCATCCAGCGCCAGCGCCTCCCGGAAGTCCGCGCCGGATACCTCCAGCACGCGCACCCCTCCACCCGCCACGACGTCGAAGCCGTGCGTCGCTCCGTCGTCACGCGCGTGCGCGCCATACAGCTCGCCCGCCGCCACATGCGTCACCCGGAGGAAGGCCCCGTGGTTCGCCCCCAGGCGCCCCATCACCAACATGCCTTCCAACACCAGGCGCACCGTGTCGCAGGGCTGACCCCGAGTCGCGACCAGCTCCTGGGACACGTACTCGCGCACGCGCCCTGTCCGCTCCAACTGTCGACGAACCTCCTCCGGCAGGACGCGCAGCACGCCAGACACGCGACGCGCGTCCAGCGAAGAGACCTCGGCGGAGTCCGCGAGCACACTCATGAGTGAGCCGAATCAGTCCTCCACGGAGAAGACCGTGGGCCCCTGCTCCGGTCCGTAGAAGTCGAGCAGCTCGCGGTGGTACGCCATCGTCAGCCGGCAGAAGGTGATGAGCCGGCGACGGATGCGCGCCTGGTCCGCCGCGGTGAGCGGGCCCGCGTCCGCGAAGGGCTCGCGACCGAACTGGTCATGGTCGTCGCTGCAATCACCGATGTCATGGTCCCGGAAGGGCCCGAAGGCCTCCACCGGCAGCACCCCGTGCTCGGTGAAGCGCTCCCAGAACTTCCCCACCGTGGCCAGCGCCGTCGGGTCTCCCTCACCCACTCCGATGCAGGCCGAGTACGACAGCGGGTCCGCCATCCCCAGCCAGCGCAAGTGATTGATGAGCGCCTGCATCGAGATGAGCGGCGACGCCTGCTCCAGGTCCGCCTCGGTCAGCCCCGCCGCCACCAACCCGCGCTTCAGCCACGCGTGGTGCCAGTACTCGAAGGACAGGTGCTCGCTCAGGATGGTCTTCAGTCGCTCCGTCGGCTGCGATGCCACCGCCGCGCTCTGGTGCGACGAGGCCGCCGCCGCGAAGTGGTAGTTCTCCAGCAGGTAGCCCACCGCCAGTCGACGAGACACCGGCCCCGTCCAGAACCGACGCAGCATCGACGACGGCCCCCAGCGCTGCTGCGCGATTCCCGCCAGCGAGCGCAGGTGCTCGTAATACGTCAGCGCATCCACCTCCAACCCGCTCGTCTGCACCAACACCGCGCGGTGATACAGGTCCTGTGCCACCGACGACACGAGCGCCAGGTCCAGCCGCGTCTCCTTCGCGATGTCCGACAGCGTCCGCTTGCCGTCGAGCAGGTGAATCACCCGCCACGCCTGCTCGGCGCTCTCGCTGTCAATGGTCATCACCTCCCAGGGCTCGCCCTCCGCCGCGCCGAGCACCAGCTCGCGTCGCGCCAGTCCGTCCGGCCTCACCCAGTTCGCCAGCGCGAGCCGCGTCGCGGGCAACAGCGGCCCCGGCTCACGGGTGGAGGGATGCCAGGCACGTCCGATGATGGGAAGGTGGCCGTTGTTTTCACTCATGGGTTTCACCGCCTGCGGATGGGTTGCGTGTGGAAGTCGGGGCGACGAGCGAGACGAGCTCCTGCTCGGCGAAGGCCCTCAGCGTTTCGCGAGTGACGGACCGGGCCAGCTCCAACGCCCAGCCCCGCTCGCGGTGCAGCGCCTCCGCCACCTCGGCCACCGTCCTCACGCCGTCACAGGCGCGCCAGACGGCGTCGGTGCCTTCGTCCAAATCAAAGTAGTAGTTGTCGAGGATGAGGTGCACCTGCCCCTCGGCTCGACGGCGCCGCACGCGCAGGTGCGTGACGGGAATGAGCGCGTCCAGGTCCATGGCGCTCATTCCTGGATGATATCCGTGAGCTGGTTGCACACCCGGATGCACGTCTCCAGATAGGCCTTGAGCTCCTCGGGGTGCTGGGACAGCCGCGCGCCGTCCGGGAACTGGAGCTGCCAGAAGCGCTCCTCGAAATCGCGCGCCTCGTCGTCCCTGCCCTCCGCGAGCTTCCCCAGAATCCGCGTGCGCCACTTGCGACGGATGTTCGTGTTGCCCCGGAAGTGGCAGAAGGCATCGCAGGTGGAGTTGAGCAGCTCCCGTGCGCGCATCAGCGCGACGTCCGGCTGCTCCATCATCCCGTAGAGGTCCTCGAGCGCGTCGTCGACCTCGCGAATCTTCACCTCCATCAACCACCACGACAGGCGACGGAAGTCGAAGCGCGAGCGCAACTTGTCCAGCCGGTCGCCGTGAATCAGCGCCACCCCCGTGCGCACGCGGTGCAGGAAGACGATTTCGTCCTCCGTCATCCGCCGCTCCATCATCACGTTGTCCCGGCCACCCTCCACCAGGTCCAACGCGGCGAGCTTCGCGGCGAGCGCCTCCACCGACGCCTCGCTCCAGTACTCGAAGTCCACGCGCCGCTTGCCGAGCATGTGCACGGAGAAGAGCGCGTCTCCGGCCTTGTGCAGGCTGGTGCCCGTCGGCTCGCCCCGACCGACGACGAACACGTCGATGTCGGAGAAGGCATTGCCCATCCCCTCCACCAGGGAGCCAGACAGGAACACGGCGGCCTCGACCGCGGGCGTCAAAGACTCGAGCGCCAGCAACTGGTCAAGGTCCACGCCCACCAGGTTCATCAGTTCGTCACGCGAGGGTTGGGTCATGAGGGCAAAGACACCAGAAGCGGATAGAGGAAGGAAGGCGCGAGCCGGGTTGAGCGGCCCGCGCCTCCCCTGCATGAACCTCAACGGCTCACGCGGTCAGCCTTCACTGACGAATCACAGCACCGGGAAGACGCGGCCCGGGCCCACGATGATGGGGCCCGTGACGATGGGACCGGGCAGGGTGGGCAGCGGCTGCGTGATGACCGGGCCGTTGGGCAGGGTGGAGATGGAACCACCGACGACGCACTTCATGGTGTCGGCGGACAGCTTGATGGCAACGCTACGGGGCTTGTTCATGGTGATGCTCCTTGATGGGTCTTCGTTCACTGCGTGCTGCGTGCTGCACCTGGCGCGGCCATGAGAGGCCGCTGAATTCGGAAGGAGACGCTCACGCCACGCGGCGCGTGTCGCGACCCGGCGGCCATGCGAGGATGGGCACCTCGAACCGGGAGGTCCGTCGATGCGTGCCGCTGTGCCGACACCCCTGCTGCGCGTGGGACTCAACAAGGTCGCCCTGCTGCGCTCGTCGCGCGGCGGCGCCGTGCCGGATTTGACGGAGGCGGCGCGCACGCTCATCGAAGGCGGCTGCCGCGCGCTGATGGTCCACCAGTGGTCCGACCACCGGCACGTGAAGCCCCACGACGTCACCGCGCTCGCCGCGTTGGACGCCGTGCGCGAGGGCCACGCCACGCTGCATGTCGGCGGAGACCTGCGCGAGGACCTCGGCGCGCTGCTGGAGCGCACCCCCGGCGTCGGCTGCTGGGTGGTGACGCCCTTCGAGGCCCACCACCTCACCACGCAGCGCGGCTGGCACCCCGGGGATGACCAGCTCCGGCTCGCGCACTGGGCACGAACGCTGAGCGGACGCACGCGCCTCTCCGTGTTCGTGGACCCGGAGCCGGAGGCCGTCGACCTGGTCGCCCGAGCTGGCGTCGCCGCCGTCGAGTTGAACTGCCGCGACTACGTGGAGGGCTTCGGCACGCCCGCGCAGGAGGGTGCGCTGGAGGCACTCGTGCGCGCGGCGGACCGGGCCCGCGAGCACGGCCTGGACGTCAATGCCGCGCATGACCTGGACAAGCGTCACCTGCCCCCACTGATTCGCGCGGTGCGCCCCACGCTCGTGTCCGTGGGTCATGCCTTCGTGGCCGCCGCCGTCATCGCGGGCCTGCGGGCGGTGCTGCCCGGCTTCCTCCACGCCGCCTCGGAGGACTGAGCAATTTCGCGCCTCGCGCGTCATGACATCGCCTCGGAGGACTGAAGGGTTCCTCGCCCCGCGCCTCATGACGCCGCCTCGGAGGACCGCGCACTTCCGCGTGGCACGCGTCA
This sequence comes from Myxococcus sp. AM011, assembly GCF_013372595.1. Lineage (NCBI taxonomy): Bacteria > Pseudomonadati > Myxococcota > Myxococcia > Myxococcales > Myxococcaceae > Myxococcus > Myxococcus sp. AM011. The sequence continues at coordinate 20,853 of NZ_JABXEM010000153.1, read as the reverse complement.
TGGCCTCACCTCCGCGTTCCGCGTGCCGTGACGCTCCAGCGCCTCCGCCAGCAACCGCACGCCCGTGGCATGCAGCACCAGGGCGATGTCCTCGGTGCGAGGATTCACCGGCGCCAGTTGGAACGGCGCATTGGCCAGGAGCAGCAGCGGCGTGACGAAGTCCCACCGCACGCGCCAATCGGTGTCACCTCGGGCCAGTGCTCGCGCGGGCAGCTCCTCGCTCAGCCACGCATCCAGCGCGGCGAAGCGCTCCAACGCGGGCTTCGCCCACAAGGCCCACTCCCAGGACAGGCCATCGATGCCCTCGGTCACCCGCGCCGCGCCCGCGCGCACCAAATCGTAGAGACCCCTCGTACAGGTGCGCAGCTTGGCCAGGTCCTCCAGGTAGTCGCTGTCCGCATCCCCCGTGACAGTCGAACCCCGCGGATCCAACAGCAGGAACCGATTCGTCGCCGGCTCCAAGAGGACATTGTCGAACTTGAAGTCGCCGTGGAACCGTCCCACCCGAGGCGGGTTCAGTCGCGCGAGCAGCTCCGTGTCCCGCTCCAGCGCGCGCACCAGCTCGGCCGCGCTCCGGTGGAGCCGGCCGTTGATTTCCAGGCTCCCCGCCGCGCACAGCCGGTCGAAGCGCGCCGACAGGCCCCGGCCCGCGCTGGCCCTTCTCCAGAACTTGTCCACATAGCTGGCGTGGAAGAAGCCCTCGGGCGCGGGACGGTGGTGGTCCGCGTAGAGCACGTCGAAGGCGAAGGCCACGATGCTCCGCGTGCCGCCCACCGCCTCGCCCACCGTCAGCGTGCCGTCCACCAGCACCCGCGACAGCTCCGGCCATGGACAGAAGTCCATGTCGTACTCGGCCCAGTCCGCGCCGGTGCGCACCTCCAGCACCCGGGGGAAACGCTCCGCCGCGCGTGGAGGCAGCGCCTTCAGCCACGCGACTTCACGCAACAGCTTGTCGCGCCCGTGCGTGGCCCGCTTGGTGACGCGGCTGCCCGACACGCGCACATCGCGCATCACTCCGCGCCAGTCACCCTCGGCTCGCGCGATGCTCATACGCCCGCCCCCCTCTGGTAACGGAGGACATCCATTCCCTCCGAGAGGGAGAACGGCGCCTTCAGTCCCAGCGCCGACAGCCGCGTTGACTCCAGCCGGTTGTCCCGGGGACGCACCGCGAGCGACGACTCCTTGCGCGTGCGCACCAACGACACATCCAGGTTGAAGGCATGCGCCAGCCGCCGCGCCCACGAATACTTCGTGGTGGCCTCGCCGCCGCTGAAATGCAGCACGCCCCGCACGCCGCCCCCCGCGAGCCGCGCCAGCAGGCCCGCCACCTCGTCCACCAGCACCGGGTAGCGCACCTGCTCGCCATCCACATACACGGGCTGGCCCGTGGCCAGTTGCTCCAGCATGGACGTGACGAAGGTCGCCTTCTCGTCCGGCCCCGTGAGGCCGTAGAGCAACGGCACGCGCAGCACCAACGCGTCCTCCAGCGTCAGCGCCAGCAGCTCGCCCTCTCGCTTGGTGACGCCGTAGTGCTGGAGCGGCCGGGGCTCGTCCGTCTCCACGTACGTGCGCGCGGGGGCGCCATCGAAGACATGGTCCGTGGACACGTAGAGCAGCCGCGTGCGCGTGCGTCGGCACGCCTCCACCACGTTGCCCGTGCCTCCCACGTTGATGTTCGTCGCGGCGGACCGGTGACGCTCGCAGTCGTCCAGGTTGCAACGCGCCGCCGCGTGGATGCACACGTCGAAGCGGCCCTCCGTGAAGGCGGTGTCCACCGCGCGCGCATCGGTGATGTCCAGGCGCATCAGCCCCTGGCGCGGCGTCGCGCTCCAGGTGCCCTGGGCCTGGACTCCCTCCATCCGCAGCGCGCGCATCACCCTGCGCCCCAGAAATCCGCTGGCCCCCGTGACGATGACCTTCATGGCTCGGTCCCCCGTGTCCCCATCGCCGCTAGAGCAGCGAGAGAGACGCGCCCCCGCTCGCGCCCAGTCCCACGCCCAGCAGCGCCAGCCGGTCCACGCCCGCGCGCGGCCCCGGGACTCCGCACTTCACCGCCGCCACCTTCGTCGCGAAGCGCAGCGCCTCGCCGAAGCCCTGCCCCGCCTGCACCGCCGCGATGTAGCCCGCATGGAACGCGTCTCCCGCGCCCGTGGTGTCCACCACCTCGCAGCGCTCCGCCGCGACGCGGTGGTGCTCGCCTTGCGCCGTCCACCCCTCGCAGCCCTCCGCGCCCAGCGTGCCCACCACCACGCGCAGTCCCCCAGCCAGCAGCGTCCGCGCGGCGACAGACAGCTCGCGCTCCCCCGTCAGCTCGCGCAGCACCTTGCCCGGCGCCACCAGGCTGGTGAGGTACGGCAACAGCGGCCGCGCCTCCTCCGCCACCTCCGCGTCCGCCAGCACTGGCAGACCCAAGGCTCTCGCGCGCTTCGCCAGCGCCAGCGAGAAGGCGGGCTCGTGCCCGTCCAGGTACACCAGGCCGCACTGGTCCAACGGCGCGGCCTCGGCCGGAATGCCATCCATGCGCAGCCGCGCGTCCTTGTGCATCACGAGCGAGCGCGTGCCGCGCGTGGTGTCCACGACGATGGCCGCCGAGTGCTGCGGGCAGTCCGCCACCGTGAGGCTTCCCTCCACCACCACGCCGGACTCCACCAGCGAGCCCCGCGCCAGCCGTCCGAAGTCCCCGCCACCAAAGACGCCGAAGTAGCGCGTGCTCACGCCCAGCGCGCCCAGCATCGCCGCCACGTTGGCGCCCTGCCCGCCGCCGAAGAAGCGCAGCCCATCCGCCTGCACCTTGCCGTCCGTCACCAGCGCCTCGCGCGTGGAGAAGACGATGTCCACCGTGTTGTTTCCGATGACGAGCACTTCCATGGCGCCCTCCCGTGCCTGAATGGCTTCACCCTTCCCGGTGCTCCGCCTGCCACCCACCGAGCCCGCCGAGCCCACTAGCGAGCCACCGCCGGCCGCACCTGCGCCGGGGCCTCCGCATGCAGTCGACGCAGCACGTCCGTGGCGATGCGCTCGGCCACCTGCTCCGGCCGCAGCTCGCTGGTGTCCACCACCGTCCAGCGCTCCTCCGAGGGCAGCAGCGACACGAGGAACTCGTCGTAGGCCTGGTGCCGCTCCGGGTTGTCGCGCAGGTACGTGTCCCGCACCGACTTGGAGGGACGCAGCAGCGCCCGCTCCCGCTTCGCCTTCGGCGTGGACGTCAGGTAGTAGTTGAACGCGAACGGCAGGTGCTCATCCCAGATGAGCTGACTGGGCAGTCCCGCGACGTCCGGATGGAAGAAGCGGTTGCGCCCCACCTGGCTGAGCCAATGTCTGTCCTGGACGAGGAAGCCCGACGGCAACCCTCGATGACAGCGCGCCAGGTCCAACAGGATGTTCGCCGAGTAGAACCAGTCAATCTGGAGCAGGTCCGGCGTGCGCTTCGCCTCGGCCAGGAAGTGGTCGAGGATGGGCATGTCGAACACGTAGCAATGCCCCAGCCGCGCCGGCAGCCCCGCCGCCGTCAGGTGCGCGCCCAACAGCTTGCATACCGTCGTCTTGCCCGCGTAGTCCGTGCCTTCAATCAGCAGTCCATGAATCATCGTGAGTGCCTCGCTCGGACTTCAGGGTTGGAGGACGACCTTCAGCGCGGCCGCGGGAGCGCCCTGACGCCGGGCCCCCACGTCGCAGCCCACCAGCGCCAGTCCCTCGCGGAACGACGCCAACGGCAGCCGGTGCGAAACGAGTCGACGCGCGGGCACCACGCCCGAGCTGATGAGGTGCAGCGCGGTGGCGAAGCTGCTGTCCAGCGAGTCGATGGAGCCCTGCACGGACAGGCTGCGGTCCGCGATGGCCCCCACGTCCAGCGCCACCTCGTGACGCTTGAGGCCCACCAGCAACAACTGCCCGCCGCGCGACAGCTTCGTCAGCGCTTCACCGGCCAGTCGCCCCGTGGTGTCCACCACCACGTCCAGCGGCGCCGCATCCGAGGAGTAGCGCGCGCAGACCTCGTCCAGTGACTCGGCCACCGTCCAGCGCCGGTCCACGACTTCGCGACACAGCTCACGCCGCGCGGGAGAGCGCTCCACCAGCGTCCCCGTCAACCCCAGGCCCGCCAGCACCCACGCATACAACACACCCATGGGCCCACCGCCGAGCACCACCGTGCGCAGCGAAGGACGCAAGCGCAGTTGGTTCGCGCCCGTGACGGCGCAGCTCAGGGGCTCGGTGAGGCTGGCCTCCTCGAAGTTCACGTGCGCGGGCAGCGTGTAGAGGAAGCGCTCCGTCGTCTTGTGCAGCGGCGCCATGGTGCCGTCGGCGCTGACGCCCGTCTCCGTCTCGCCCTTGCGCAGACAGTGGTTCTGCCGCCCCGTGCGACACAGCCGGCACTGGCCACAGAAGAAGGTCGGGTCGATGACGACGCGGTCCCCCACCTGCACATGGCGCACGGCGGGGCCCACGGCCACGACTTCGCCCGAGGACTCGTGGCCCAGCACCACCCCGGGCTTCGCCGCGTACTCACCGCCGATGATGCCCAGGTCCGTGCCGCAGATGCCGGTGGCGCGCACGCGCACCATCACCTCGTCATGCACGGGCGCGGACGGCTCGGCGCGCTCGCGCAGCTCCAGCTCCCAGGCTGTCGTGTACACCACTGCCCTCATGTGCTCCCCCTCGAGTCCCCGACTCAGCCCACGTCCGCGAGCGCGCGAGACAACCGCGCGACGATTTCTTCCAGGTCGTCCTGCGTCGCGATGAGCGGAGGCCGCACCTTCACCACGTTGCCGAAGCTGTAGCGGGAGCCGCGCAGCACCAGTTGGTGCCGCTCCCCCGCGACACGGATGAGCGCCAGCGTCTTCTCCACGTCGGGCGAGCCATCCGCGCGCACAATCTCCAGGCCCCACATGTACCCGAGGCCCCGCACGTCACCGATGCACGGGAACTTCGTGGCGAGCTGGTTCAGCAGCTCTCCCAACACGATTCCGTTGCGTCGCACGGTGGCCAGCAGGTGGCCGGACGTCATCGCCTTCAACGTCGCGGACGCCGCGGTGAGCGCCAGTGGATTGCACCCCGAGGTGAAGGAGTGCTCGTGGCTCTCCATCACATCCAGCGCGCCTTCGAACAACACCGCCGCCACGGGGATGCCGATGCCGCCCAGGCCCTTGGCCAGCGTGACGATGTTCGGCTTGAAGCCGAGCGCCTCCGAGGCGAACAGGTGCCCGGTGCGCCCCATGCCCGTCTGCACCTCGTCCGCGATGAGGAGGATGCCCTTCTCCTCACACAGCTTGTTGAGCGCCTGGAAGTAGCCGGGGGGAGGCACGACGTTGCCGCCGTTGCCCAGCACGGGCTCCACCAGCATGCACGCCACCGAGCCGCTGCTCGCGTACTCGACGAAGTCGCTGATGCGCTCCACGCACAGCATCCCGCAGCCGGGGTACTTCGCCTTGTAGAAGCAGCGGTAGCAGTACGGCGCCGGCACCTTCACCGAGTGCGGTGACACCGACTCCGGGAAGCCCTTGCGACGAAACGCATTGCCCGAAATCGCCGTGGTGAACTGCGTCTGTCCATGGTGCGAGAGGAAGAGGCTGAGGATGTCCGTCTTCCCCGTGGCCTTCTGCGCCACCTGCACCGCGCACTCGTTGGCGGTGGAGCCGGTGATGTCTCGCATCCACCCGGCCGTCAGGTGCGCGGGCGCATGCGCGAGCAGCTCCGAGAGCACCCGCTTCGCCTGCCCCGCCATCAGCGAGGAGCTGGCGTGCGCCATGCGCCGCAGTTGCTCCATCACCGCGTCCGTCACCTCCGGGTGGTCATACCCGAGCGGGACGTTGAAGGTGCCGGAGGCCGCGTCGAGGAAGGCCGTGCCATCCTCGCGGATCAACCGGATGCCCCGCCCCCGCACGAACTCCTCGGACGAGCGAGTCCCCGCCGACGCGACTTCAGACGCACCCTCTCGTACATCCGGCCCTTCCCCAGAAAGGACCTTCAGGTTGAGATTGGACAAGCGTGTTCCCCCAACGGCGTGAAACGTCCCCCCTTGGACGCTTCAATTCCCCGTGCTGCTGGAGAGTGAACGGAGGCTCGAAAATTCCTTCGGTGAATCATCGGGGGTTGGCCGCGCGAGGCCATCCGGCCAGGATGTCCCGCCATGAAGATGGAGCACGTGGAGCAGACGCTGGAGCGCATCGCTCGCGAGGCGCAGGCCGCGCCGGGGGGCCTCCTGGCGTTCGACGGAGACGGCACGCTGTGGAGCGGTGACGTCGGTGACGACCTGTTCATGGCAGTGACGGGACGCGACGCCGTGCGCGACGAGGCCCGCCCCCGGATGGAGCAGGTGGCCGCGGCCCACGGCCTGGAACTCGAAGGTAGCAACAGCACGCTGGCCCGCAGGCTGTTCACCGCCTTCCAGGCCGGCCGCATCGCCGAGCGCGACATCTGCGAGATGGCGACGTGGCTGTTCGCCGGCTGGCCGGTGGAGGAGCTGCGCGCGTTCGCTCGCGGCGTGGTGGAGTCACACGGCGTGGCCGAGCGCGTCCACCCGGAGGTGCGCCTGGTGGTGGACTGGGCCCGCGAGCAGGACATCCCCTGCTACGTGGTGAGCGCCTCGCCGCTCGCCGTCGTGGAGGCCGCCGCGCGCGTGGTGGGCATCTCCTCCGAGCACGTCATCGCCAGCACCCCCCAGTCCGCGGGCGGCACGGTGCTGCCGGACGTGGTGGCCCCCATCCCCTACGGCCCCGGGAAGGTGACGTGTCTGAGAGCGCGCACCGAGCGGCCCCTGTATGCCGCCTTCGGGGACAACGTGTTCGATTTGGAGCTGCTCACCGAGTCCCGGGTGCCAGTCGCGGTGCGTCCCAAGCCCCGCCTGCTGGAGCGCGCGGACCGCCTGCCCCCGCTGGTCCAATTGCACCCGGTGCCCACCCGCTGACAGCGTCGGGTGGGGAACGCGTCCGGAGAGCTTTTGGCGGCGCCCTCGGGCGCGTCCGTGCTAACTCAGGCGCCTGTACTTCCCTTCTTCAAATCCGCCACGGAGAGACACAGTCATGCCGCTCATCGCCCTGCGTCCCCTGCTCGACTACGCCGCCGCCAACAACTTCGGGGTCGCCGCGCTCAACGTCAACAACATGGAGCAGATCCAGGCCATCATGGAGGCCGCTCGCGCCACCCAGAGCCCGGCCATCATCCAGGCGTCGCGCGGGGCGCGGAAGTACACCAATGACTTGTTCCTGCGGAACCTGATGCAGGCCGCGGTGGAGCTCTACCCGGAGATTCCGGTGGTCATGCACCAGGACCACGGCAACTCGCCGGAGACCTGCATCAGCGCCATCCGCATGGGCTTCACCAGCGTGATGATGGACGGCTCGCTGGAAGAGGACGGCAAGTCGCCCTCCACCTACGAGTACAACGTCGCCGTCACGCGCGAAGTCGTCAACGTGGCCCACCGCTTCGGCGTGTCGGTGGAGGGTGAGCTGGGCGTGCTGGGCTCGCTGGAGAGCGGCATGGGCGAGAAGGAGGACGGCCACGGCGCCGAGGGCAAGCTCACGCTGGAGCAGCTCCTCACGGACCCGGACCAGGCGGTGGACTTCGTCAACCGCACGGGCATCGACGCGCTCGCCGTCGCCATGGGCACCAGCCACGGCGCCTACAAGTTCTCCCGCAAGCCCAGCGGCGACGTGCTCGCCATGAGCCGCATCGAGGAGATCCACAAGAAGATTCCCAACTGCCACCTGGTGATGCACGGCTCCAGCTCCGTCCCCAAGGAGCTGTGCGACATCATCAACGCCAACGGCGGTCGCATCAAGGAGACCTACGGCGTGCCGGTGGAGGAGATTCAGCGCGGCATCCGCGCGGGCGTGCGCAAAATCAACGTCGACACCGACAACCGGCTCGCCATCACCGGCGCCATCCGCAAGGCCTTCATGGCCAAGCCGGAGGAGTTCGACCCGCGCTACTACCTGACGCCCGCGCGCGCGGCCATGCAGGCCATCTGCGAGGAGCGCATGAAGCAGTTCGGTCAGGCGGGCCACGCGAAGAAGGTGCCGCACGTCACGCTGGAGCAGATGGCGCGCGACTACACCGCCGGCAAGTTCGGTGAGAACGCGCGCCCCGACACCGTCGTCGGCGCCAAGAAGAAGTAGCTCATCGCGCCTTGGAGTTTCGGGGGAGGACCGCCAAGGCGTGGCGGCGCTCCCCCGAGTCATTTCGTGAGGGGGCCCTGGCTCACTTCTCTCCGGCCAGCGCGGTCGCCACGTTCTGCGTCTCGTTCTCCACCTGGTAGTCGGCCATCACGCGCCGGCCCTCCTTGGGAGTCTGCTTGAGCCTGAGCGCCTCCAGGCTCAGGGGAACCACCGCGCCCCCGTCGGGCTGGACGTAGAGCACGCTGCCCTTCAGCGCCACCACGTCACCCTCAATCTGACGGGTGCGCTTGGGGTCGGGTTGCAGTTCCACATCGGGCCCCTGGACGATGCGGGTCATGCCCTGGGTGGGCGTGACATCGGCGCCAATCATGCCGCCCAGGTTCAGCGGGGGCACGTTGCCGGCGAGGTTGCCCGTCGTGTCCAATTGGGGCTCAAGGCTCGTCTGCTCCGTGGCGGTCCCAGTGGGGGGCTCCGCCAGGCCGACGGTGGGAACCAGCAGCGCGGCCAGCGCCGGGGCCACCCAGGCGATTCGCTTCCATCGGCTGGACATCATTCCTCGTGTCATGACTCGTACTCCGGCTGGGGGTCCTTGGACCCGTCTCCCGCGAAGGTAGGCCACGACGCGACGCTCACGCCTGGACCGTGCCCTGGCCACCTCCCGGAAGGACAGGCCACCGCCTCCCACCGAGTGTTCAGCCGACGAACGCCAACGCCCCAGGGCGTCGGGAACAGGCTAGGGTGCACCCGCAGGGCCCGGCGGGCGCCCTCCGAACGGAGGAAAAGCGCCGGGGCTCCATCCGCGCCGCGCATCGGCGCCCATCGCGCCGTACACCGGCGCCTATCGCAGAGGCCGCACGTGAACGGTCGCACCAACGAACACCGCATCGCCCTTTTCCTCGACTTCGAGAACCTCGTCACCAACACCGGCATCAGCGCCTCCAACTTCGACCTCCAGCCCTCGCTCGACCGGCTGCTGGAGAAGGGGAAGGTCGTCTTCCGCCGCGCCTACTGTGACTGGTCCCGCTTCAACGAGGCGAAGATGGGCCTCCACCGCTTCGGCGTGGAGCTCATCGACGTGCCCCCCTCCACGCGCGCGGGGAAGAACGGCGCGGACATGCGCCTGGTCATCGACTCGCTGGAGCTGTGCTACGCGCGGGAGAGCATCGACACCTTCGTCATCGCCTCCGGCGACAGCGACTTCTGTCCGCTCGCCTACAAGCTGCGTGAGAACGGCCGCACCGTCATCGGGCTGGCGGTGAAGGAGTCCACCTCTCCCCTCTTCGTCAACGCGTGCGACGAGTTCATCTACCTGCGCACCACGCGCCAGCGCTCGGAGAAGGGCGACAAGGACAAGGGGCGCCACGCCACCGAGGAAGTGGGGCACGGCAAGCGGGGCCGCCATGGCCGCGACGCGCCGGGCAAGGCCGGCAAGGCCGAGGCGAAGGAGGCCGCGCCCTCGGGTGGCAAGCGCGACTCCAAGACGGAGGTTCCGGAGATTGCCCGCGAGGTGGTGCAGAACCTGATTGCCCGCGCCACCGGCCCGGTCAATCCCTCGCTCATCAAGGAGACCATCGTCCGCAAGGAGCCGGACTTCGACGAGCGCGAGCACGGCTTCCCCACGTTCGCCAAGCTGCTCGCCGCGCTGGAGACGGAAGGCGTGCTGCGCCGCATCCAGCAGGGCCGTCAGTGGTACGTCGTCGGCCCTGACGCGGACCTCGCGGGCGGCAGCGAGGCCAAGAGCGAAGGCAAGGGCAAGAAGCAGGGCCGGGGCCGCAACACCGAAGAGTCTGAGGACGAGCTCGAGTCCTACCCGGACCCCGAAGAGGATGACGGGCTGTAGTCAGTCGTCGCGAGTCCGCTCCCGCTTTCGCCTCCCCTGAGTCAAACCTCGGGGAGGCGAGAGCCAGTGACGGGCGCTCGGAACGTATCGCGATAAAAAACACATGGGCTGACGGCGTCTGGGTATGGCCCGAGGTCCTCGCTCACCCTGTTTTGAAACACGGTGTCTCGTTCGCCCCGTGCTCACACCGGAGCCGTTGATTTCAGCCACGGAGGAGTTCTTCACGGACATGAAGAATTCCATGAGCTTACGGCGACGTTCCTGACGTTCGCTGTGACTCGCGCTGCTACACGCTTCCCGCCGTTGTGACGGCGGGCGCTACAGTTTTTCCAAGCCTTGCCTGAAAGGCTTCGAGGACTCAGTTGGCACGTCCACTGCTCTGTGCGGGGTAGCCGGTTCTTCATCCCCGCCGGCTTGTTTCATCCCCAGAGCAGGAGTCCACATGTCACAGGGTCATTTCCGCCGCCGCCTCACCCAGGCGCTGGTGCTGATGGGAGCCTTGAGCGCTCCCACCGCCCTCGCGGCCACGCAGGACACGAGCGTCGCGCGCAACCACGACGCCCGCATCTCCCTCAACCTCGGCCTGAAGAAGGGCGTGAGCGCGCTGCAGAAGGACAAGGAGGCGGCGCTGCGCCGCAGCGTGCCGGAGCTCCGCCTGGAGCACGACGCCTCCACGGGCCTGGTCCGCTCCATCGTCAACCCGGTGGGCGCGCTGTCCGGCCGCAGCAGCGGTGACGCCCTCGCCGTGGGCCTCTCCTTCGTCCAGGCGCAGCGGGAGCTGCTCGGCCTGGAGCTGACGGACCTGGCGAACCTGGAGGTCACCGACCGCGTCTATTCGCGGCAGAGCGGTGTCACCCACCTGTACCTGCGCCAGACGCACCAGGGGCTGCCGCTCTACAACGGCCAGCTCCAAATCAACGTGGACAGCGAAGGCCGCGTGCTCAGCGTGCACAGCGACTTCCTGCCCGCGCTGGCCCGCGCCGTCACCAGCACCCAGCCCCGCCTGGGCGCCGCCGCCGCCGTCTCCGGGGCCGCGCGCCACCTGGGCCTCAAGTCGCTCACCGCGCCCCGCGAGTTGGAGAAGGAGTCCGGTCCCCGCCAGCGCACCCGCGTGGAGCAGTCCGGCATCTCCACCGCGCCCATCGACGCGCAGCTCGCGCTGCTCCCCGTCAACCAGGGCGACGCCCGGCTGGTGTGGAACTTCCAGGTCCACACGCCGGACCAGGAGCACGTCTATGACATGACGGTGGACGCCACGACGGGCGAGGTATGGACGCGCTTCGACTGGGTCGCCTCGGATGCCTACTCCGTGTATCCGCGCCCCGTGGAGAGCCCCAACCACGGCCTGCGGGTGAGCGTGCTCAACCCCGCCAACCTGACGGCCTCTCCCTTCGGCTGGCATGACACGGACGGCGTCACCGGCCCCGAGTTCACCATCCACCGCGGCAACAACGTCCACGCCTACGATGACGCGGACGCCAACAACCTGCCGCCCACCACCCCGGAGCCGGACTGCGGCCCGTCCCTCCTCTGCAGCTTCCCGCTGAACCTGGCCAACGCGCCCGGCACGTACATCCCGGCCGCCGTCACCAACCTGTTCTACTGGAACAACATCATCCACGACATCCAGTACCAGTACGGCTTCGACGAGGCCGGCGGCAACTTCCAGGTCAACACCTACGGCAACGGCGGCGTGGGCAACGACGACGTGCGCGCCGAGGCGCAGGACGGCACCAGCACCAACAACGCCAACTTCCTCACGCCGCCGGACGGCCAGCGTCCGCGCATGCAGATGTACCGGTGGACCACCACGGTGCCCAACCGCGACGGTGATTTGGACAGCGGCATCATCGTCCACGAGGCCGGCCACGGCATCTCCAACCGCCTGGTCGGCGGCCCCGCCAACGTCTCCTGCCTCAACAACAACCAGGCGCCGGGCGAGGGCATCAGCGACTTCCTGTCGCTCATGTACACCGCGCGCGCCACGGACACCGGCCCCCAGGGTCGCGGCATGGGCACGTACGCGCTCGGCCAGCCGACGACGGGCCTGGGCATCCGCGGGCAGCGCTACAGCACCAGCCAGACGGTCAACACGTGGACGTACGCCAGCATCAACGGCATGGCCATTCCCCACGGCGTGGGCTCCGTCTTCGCCCAGGCGGGGTGGGAGGCGTACTGGGCGCTGGTGGACCGCTGGGGGTTCGACGCCAACCTCTACAACGCCGCGGGCAGCGCCGGTAACCAGCGCATGATGCTGTACCTGACCGAGGGCCTGAAGAACACGCCCTGCAGCCCCACCTTCACCCAGGTGCGCGACGGCATCATCGCCGCGGCGACGACGCTGCACAGCGGTGAGGACGTCTGCCGGCTGTGGACGGCGTTCGCCGCCTTCGGCCTGGGCACCGACGCGGTGTCCGGCACCTCCAACAGCACCAACCCCACCAACGGCTTCGCGGTTCCCACCGCCTGCCGCACGGACGTGTGGGGCAAGGACAAGCCGTGGGACACCGGCAACGAGCCGGACGCGGCCACCGCGGGCAACGGCATGTGGGAGAGCGAGGACATCTGGGTCCGCAACTCGCCCACCCCCGGTCCGCACGAGAACCCCGAGTTCGGCCAGCCGAACTACGTGCACGTGAAGGTTCGCAACCGCAGCACGGTGGACGCGCACAACGTGGTGGTGAAGCTGTACGGCACCAACGCGGCGACCAGCACCTCGTGGCCGGCCGGCTGGACGGAGATTGGCCAGACGACGCTGGTGTACCTGGCGGGCGGCGCGGATGACGAAATCGTCGTGCAGTGGAACCCGCCCTTCCAGGGCCACTACTGCCTGCTCGCGCGCCTGGTGACGCCGGCGGACCCGATGACGACGGTGGAGATTGGCAACCCGGACTACAACACCCGCCAGAACAACAACATCATCTGGCGCAACACCAACGTGGTGAACATGGTGCCGTTCGGCTTCTCCAACGCCACGTTCATCCTGCGCAACACGCTGCGCGAGGACCGCATGTTCAACGTGCGCTTCCGTGAGCTGACGACGGACGCGAAGCGCCCGTTCATCGCGCGCGGCACCATCGTCGTGGACCTGGGCCAGCAGCTGACGGCGCTGTGGCAGGCCGCTGGCGGCAAGTCGGAGGGCATCGAGCGCGTGGGCGAGACGCAGTTCCGCGTCGCCGACCCGACCCGCGCGATGTTCCAGATTCCCCTCAAGCCGCTGCAGGAGTTCAACATCGGCCTGGAGTTCAAGGACAACGAGTTCACCGGCAAGCAGACGGAGGCCTTCGAGCAGTTCGACTTCGCGGCCGTGCTGGAGGACCCGTCCGCCCAGGGGAAGACCCGCGATATCGGCGGCGTGACGTACTACCTGCGCGTGGCGAAGCAGTAAGCCCCTCGCCAGTCGCCTGAAATGAATGAGGCCGGGTGGAGCCACTGGGGCCACCCGGCCTTTTCATGTCCGCTGGCCGTGGTCACCGGGTTCGTCGGCCCGAGGCTTCCGAAGCCCGGAGGCTCGGAGCCCCGCTCAGGACGCCGCGCGGGGCGTGGTCGCCTCGCACAGGTGTTCGAGGAACTCCGGCAGCAGCGCGGAGGAGATGATCCACAGCTTGCCCTCGCCCAGGTCGGCCAGGGCGGCGCGCTCGACGTACTCCACGCAGGTGGACTCCACGTAGTGGACGAAGACGCGGCGACCGCGCGGGCGGTACCACTCCGCCGCGTGCGCCAGCAGCGCCAGCATGGCCCGCTGCGCTTCCGGGAGCGCGTCATCCACCAGCGGGAACAGACGCACGCCATCCAGCACGTTGAAGAGGTTGAGGCCCGGCTGCGCCGACTCCATCACCGCCAGCGCCACCGCGCGGCCGTCGACGCGGGCCACGCGCAGCTCGCGCTCGCGGCCCAGGCCCGCCTCGCCCCACTTCGTCCTCGCGCGCGACAGGTCGAAGCGCTCCTCCACCAAATCGAGCGCCTCGCGGTAGGCGACGGGGCGGGTGCGCTCCACTTCCTGGAAGAAGCGCGCGCGCTCGGCCTCGGTGGGCACCCCGACTTCGACTTCCACGGGCACCTCCCACTCGCGGTCGACCTCCGCCTCCATCAGCCGGAAGGGCGTGAGGGACGCCTGGCCGGTGTGCTCGTACCAGTTGGCGAAGTCGAACTTGGTGAAGCGCACCCAGCGCACGTTCGCCTCGCAGAAGGCGATGAACCACTTCACGTCCGGGTCCACCTGCGTGGGCTCGTAGCCGCGCAGGTAGATGTCACGCAGCGCCTCGCGCGCCGAGGAGCGCTGACCGGGCACCGCCTGACGCGCCAGTTGGTGCGCCATCCACGTGTTCTCGTACGGCTTCACCACGGACAGCGTGGCCTCCAGCGAGTCACCCGACGGGCGCACCACCCGGTAGCCCAGCCGCGTGCGGCCCTCCAGCCGCTCCTGCGTGGCGTCGAACCAGGGACGCTCCTCCGTGAAGTCCTCCTGCGACTTGCCCGGCAGACCGAAGTAGCCGGAGCCCTGGAAGAGCTTCCACGTCGCGTCGCCCCAGTCACCCTCCACGCGGGTGGACGGGTGCATCTGCGCCTCCACCAGCGCGCGCCACGCCCGGGCACCCTCCGCGTCGAGCGGTCGCACGGACATGCCGCACCGACGCCCCGCCGCCATGCTGGAGATGTTGCGCACCTCCGCGCGCAGCCGCACCGGCGCCAGGCCCTCCATGGCGACTTCGAGCACCGGCTGACGCAGGCCCGGGTACAGGAGGTCCTCGCCCGGCTCGGTCATGAAGGCCAGGCCCTCATAGGACAAGTCCAACACGGGCCGCTTCACGTGCACCTGCGGCCACATGGGGTGGTTGAAGGACAGCGTGCACGCGCTGCTCGGCGGCGCGCGACGCAGCCAGCGGTGGCGGTAGCGCACCAGCTCCGAGGGCACCGGCATCACCACCCAGCCGTCCTCCTCGCGCGCCTCCGTCACCTCCAGGTGCACCACGCTGCTGTAGCCGAAGGCCTCCACCACGAAGGGGCCGCGAGGCATGGGCCCGTCGAAGCGCCAGCCCATGCGGCCCTGGAGCGCGTCGAAGGAGACCGCCGTCACGGCGACCTTCTGGCCATCCGGCGTGCGCGCCATGCCGCGCGCCTGACGACCCGCGAGCGCTTCACAGATGCGCGCGACGCGGTCCTTGCGGTCGATGCGCTCCTTCCAGACGGGCCGCGTCTCCGGCGGCAGCAACAGGCCGTTGTCGCGCAGCGCCTCCAGCACCGTGACGATGCGACGGCCCGCGTCCAGCGGCGGCGACACGAAGCGGAGGCTGACCTCCGGCTTTCCGCCGCGCACCTCCATGACCTCCGCGTCCAGCGACGTCGCCCAGCGCTCGCCCTGGCCCAGCACCACCGAGGCGGCCTGTCCCGGACGCGGCATCGCGTTCGAGTCCAGGCTCAGCGTCAGGTGCTCCAGCGAGAGTTGGATGAGCCGGCCCGCCGTGTCGCTGTTGCCGTTGCCGAACGAAGCCACCGCGGTCAGCTCTGTCCCCACCCGGTAGCCGAGCACCGACTCCCGGCCGCGCGTCCCGTCCCGTGTGTCCGCCTGCATGCCAGCTCCGTTGTGTGAATGGAGACGATTGTACGACTTCGGGCGAAAGGAAGCAGTCCCCCGGTATGCGTACCACCAGGGTGAACCGGGGTTCATATAGCCTGGGCACTCTCAAGAGTCTGGAAACTTGTTCCCGAGTACAGGCGTGGCGGAACGACATCGGCGTGTTCCGCCCCTGGGATTCAAGGGCAACGCGGCTCTATGAACAATGACAGTCCGTCGGAACCGGCGTCGGGTCTGCTTCCACCCACGACATAAACCCGTCCGTCGACACCGCCCACCAGGGCATGTCCACGTCGAGGTGTCGACAGAGAGGCGGCGGGAGTGAAGCGCTCCGAGGCCGGGTCGAACCATGCGGCAGCCGCCCCTTCCCTGTCCTCGACGTACACCCAACCGTTGCCCGCTCGAACCGCGCGCGGCGCGCCACGCGGTGCGTCCATGGACGTCAGCTCCCGCACCCGCACCACCCCGGCATTCCGCTCCAGGAGGAATGCGCGTGAGGAGGGGACGATGCCGGCCTCTCGTCCGCCGAGAATCAGCGCCCGTCCCGACTTCAGCTCCACCACCGCGGGCGAGGTCAGCGAGGTGGGTAGGAGCGGCCCCGAGCCGAGCAATCCCGGGGGCGCCACGACGTCCGTGCGCTCGGAGGACGGGACACTCGCGCAGCCTCCCGCGAGCACGAAGGCGTCTCCCAGCACCGCGCCTCCCGAGGGACATCTCAAGGACAGCCGGCCCAGCAGCTCCCACGAGCCCGCGTCCTCACCGCGCAGCGTCATGCGGAGCGCCGTGTCCGTGGCGGGCCGGGTGACGCCCATGGAGATGAGTCCTCCGGCGATCACCCCGTCTGCTTGGAGCCGACCCGCGAGCGAGCCACGCAGGCCCAGCGGTGGAGTGAAGGGGATGCGGGTGGTGCCGCCGTCGGAGTCGAGCCACTCGGCGCTCGACTCGAACGTGTCTTCCTCGCGCACGCCGCCGAGCACCACCACCTGGCCATCATCCAGCACGAGCGCGGAGGCCTCGGCGCGGGGGACTGTGAGGTCGCTCTCCAGGAAGCGGCCGGTGGCGGGGAAGAAGATCTCCACGGTGGAGACGGGTTTGCCCGAGTCATCTCGGCCGCCCACCATCACCAGCGCTCCGGCATGGGGGCCGGTGGAGGGCGCGACGACCAGGGGGTCCGAGCGACGCGCGAAGCCCGGGCGCTCGGAGATGACGCCGGTGATTCCACCGGGGCAGGCGCAGACGCTGTTCGCGCAGACGAGTCCTCCGGGCTGACAACTGGCGCCGACACAGTCCGGGTCCGCGCAGTCGCCGAGCCCGTCACCGTCGTCATCCACGCCGTTGTCGCAGGACTCCACGACAGGGCCCGCGTCCGGCTGCTCGGGGATGGCGGGCAGGGTGAGGGACAGCCTGGCGCCGGAGCCCGCGGTGAGGGCGGCTTCTCCAGAGGCGGTGGACTGGATGATGCCGGCGCGCTCGGCGGTGGCGCGCACGGAGACGCGAGTGCCCTCGGGTGTGGCGGGGCCGGACTCGAAGTTGAAGGTGGCGGGGAGGCGGAGCTCCTCGCCCTCCAGCGTGGACGCGGCGAGCGGAGTGCCGTCGGGGAGGGAGGCGATGACGGACAGCCGGTCGAAGTCCACACCGGGCGTCAGCGGCCCGTTCACCACCACGTGGACGCCACCGGGCGTCTTCTCGCACGCGAGCAGCGTCGACAGCAGAGCGAGCGTCAGGACTCGAAACGCGGCACGCATGGGACGCAGTGTAGTTCAGCCCGGCGCACGAGCGAGGGCCCCCTCGCGAGAAGCGTGTCCCTCGGACTGGCACAGAGCCTCGTGCGAGTGCGCCTGACTCCCAAGTCCCCTCGCGGGGCCTCTCGCGAGTGGCCCTCGTCCTCTAGCTATGAGACCCCAAGAGGGTGTCATCCTCCCAGACGCTCGCACGGAGCCTCTCGACGTGGGGCGCCTCGCGGGCAAGGAGGCGTGCGTGCCTTCCCCGCCTCGCCGCGATGGAACACCGTCGCTGGGCGGGTTAGTGGAGGGATTCCTTCCCGTTCCGAGGCCCCATGCCCCTGTCCACCCTTTGCCTGCGCTGCGGCATGTGCTGCGACGGAACCCTCTTCACCCACGTCTCGCTCCAGCCCGAGGAAGCCCAGGCCCTGGAGAAGCGTGGCGTGCCCGTCGACCGGCGCGAGGACGGCGTGCCCGCACTCGCTCAGCACTGCTCCGCGTTGGATGGGCGCACGTGCACCGTCTACTCGGACCGCCCCGCGAGCTGCCGCCGCTACCACTGCCAGCTCTTCGCCGCGCTGTCGGAGAAGGAAGTCACCCTCGACGAGGCGCTCGGCATCGTGGACCAGGCCCACGCGTGGGTGGACGCCATCGCCAGCGAGCTGCCTCCCCCGACTCCGGGCGAGCCTCGCTCGGTGATGCAGCGCGCCCGCCGTGCCGCGAAGGCCCACCCCGAACAACCCCTGTCCTCCAAGGCCCAGGACGCGTACGCGAGCGCCGAGTACTACCTCGACAAACACTTCCGAGGACGCTTCGGACGACGCGGCTGACGTCCGTGGGAATCCAGGTGCCTCGCGGGTCCGCGTGGCTACGATGGGACCTCCGCCCGCTTCCGCGCCTCACGAGGTCTCCTTCCATGAAGACGCAGCTCCCCGCCCTCGCCTTGACGACCTTCGCGCTGCTGGGCGCTCCGCTGGCCCTGGCTGGTGACGAGCTCCCCACGCAGTCCGCCTCCGCCGACCTGAACGGCGACGGCAAGCCGGAGGCCATCGCGGTGAAGTGGAAGGAGGGCGACGAGGAGTTCATCCTCACCGCCGGCCCCGCCACGCTGCGAGGCAAGACGGACTCGGAGGTCCACGGCCTCTCCATCATCGACATCGACAGCACAGACAAGCGCAAGGAGGTCGCCGTGCACATGGGCATGACGGACAGCGACCGGCTCACCCTCGTCTATGCCTTCGATGGAAAGAGCCTGAAGGAGCTGGGCCGTGTCCACGCCCTCACCGAGGTGAAGGGCAACGGCATCATCCTCTCCGACACCTGGGAGACGTTCTGGAACCGGCGCGACAAGTTCGCGTTGGATTCCAAGGCCGGCAAGCTCGGCCCGGTGCCGCAGGAGCTGTTCTACGTGGGCCAGGAAGCCACCGTGCGCGAGAGCTTCCCAGTCACATACTCCCGCACCGACAAGAAGCCCGTCGCCACCCTCGCCGCCGCGTCGAAGATTCTCGTGCTCGCCGCCGCGCCCGTCCCCGTGCAGGGCGGACGCTTCACGTCCTACGTCTACCTCGTGAAGTCCTCCACCGGGCTGCTCGGCTGGGTGAGCCAGGACACGCTGCTGGCCAAGACAGAGGGCCTCACGGTCGCCGGGTAGTCGCGCCTATTCGACGAGGGCCAGCTCCACCCGGCCCAACTGCTCGTCCGTGGAGGCCACCTTCACCTTCACCGGCATGCCCACGGTGAAGGTCCGCTCCTTGCCCACGAGCGACAGCTCGCGCGCGTCCGGACGGAAGGGTCCTCCACCCGGCAGTCCCTCCGCCGGCAACATCCCCTCCACCAGCATGCCGTCCAACTGCGCCACCAGGCCGAAGGGCCGCACCCGGACGATGCGCGCGGAGAACTGCTTGCCCACGTGGCCCGCCAGCCACCGCGCCTCCAGCACGTGGTGCCGGTCCGCCTCGGCGCGAGTCGCCGCGCGGGCCCGCGCGTTGATGTGCACCGCCAGCGTCTCCACCGCCGGGTCCTCATCCAGGTAGTCGCGGCGGCCCTGCAGGTAGCCCTTCAACGTGCGGTGCACCGCCAGGTCCGCGTACCGACGGATGGGCGACGTGAAGTGCAGGTACAGCGGCGCCGCCAGTCCGAAGTGCGGCCCCGGCTTCACCGTGTAGCGCGACGGGCCCAACGAGCGCCGCAGCACCGAGCGCAGCGCGGGCTCCGCCGCCGCGCCCACGATTTGCCGGTCGAACGCCGACAGCGCCAGCGGCGTCAGCTCACGCCCGAAGCCCGCCGCGAAACCCGAGTGCTCCGCGAAGGCATTCAGGTCCGCCACGCGCAGCGGGTCCGGCTGCTCGTGCACGCGGAACACGCCCGGCAGGCCGCGCACCAGCATCCACGTGGCGATGGCCTCGTTCGCCGCCACCATGAAGCGCTCAATCATCCCGTGCGCGGACGTGGGCTGCTCGCTCACCAGGCCCGAGACTTCGCCCGTCGCCGCGTCGAAGGTGAACCGCGCTTCATCTCGCGCGAACTCCATGCCGCCGCGAGCACCCCGCGCCACCGCCAGTCGCGCCGCAGCCAGCCGGAACCACGGCATCACGTCCCGCACCGGCTCCATGGGCGCGGACACCTCGCCCTTGTCCAGGAAGGCCGCGACTTCGTCGTAGTTCAGCCGCGCCCAGGAGCGGATGACGCTCTCGTACACGTCCGCCGCCGTCACCCGTCCCTGCGGGTCGATGCGCAGCTCCACCGTGAGGCAGCGGCGCTCCTTGCCCGGCACCAGGCTCAGCCAGTCCGAGGACAGCGCCTCCGGCAACATGGGCAGCACGCGCCCCGCCATGTACACACTGGTGGCTCGCTCACGCGCCTGCGCATCCAGCGCGGTGCCCTCCTTCACGAACTCGCTCACGTCGGCGATGGACACCAGGAGCCGCAGCGCTCCATCCGGCCCCGCGGGCAGCACGGAAATCGCGTCGTCGATGTCTCGCGTGGACGGAGCATCCACCGTCACCGTGGGCACCTCGCGCAAGTCCCGCCGCGCGCCCACCTCGTGCGGCACCTCGCGGGCGACTCGCGCGTCCTCCAGCGCCTCGGGGGAGAAGTCCTTGTTCAGCGCATGCCGGGCGATGATGCGCTCCAGCGAGCGGTCCTCCCCGGGCTCCACCTTGTAGAGCAGCGTGAGCTTGCCCTCGTGGATGCTCGCCACCACGGCGTCACCGTGCTGGACGCGCGTGGTGCCGGCGTCCAGCGCCCAGTCCGCGTTGCCCACCTCGCGGTCGATGCGCAGGAAGAACGCTCCCTTGCGGGCGACGACTTCGCCGTAGACGCGGGTGCGAGGCCGCTCCACCAGCGTCAGCGCGCTGGCCGTCCAGCGCCCGTCCGCGGCCGCCGTCACGGTGCCGGTGACGATGTCGCCAGCCAGCAGCGGGTTGAGGTCCGGGGGAGGGATGAAGGCGGACAGCACCTCTTGGGTGCCGGGCGCCTGCACGGTGAGGAAGCCGAAGCCCCGGGGGTGGACGTCGATACGGCCGGTGACGGAGCGGGGAGAAACAGAAGTGTCCATGGAACCTTGGGAGCGCGTCTTAGCCCAGGTCCACGGAGGGACGGGCG
>NZ_JABXEM010000152.1:0-26738 GCF_013372595.1 Myxococcus sp. AM011 | reverse complement strand
TCCTCGACTCGCCCGCGGGCTACAGCGCCACGGACATCGTCTCCTACGTCTCGCAGGAGGCCGCCCTCGAAGGGCTCTCTGAGCACGCGGCCCTCTACTGGCCCCGCGTCAAGGTGCTCAACCCTGCCCGCGGCGTCTTCGGCAACCTTGAGCAGCTCGTCATCCCGCCCTCCGGCATCATCGCCGGCGTCTTCGCGCGCAACGACGGCGCGCGCCCCGGTGGTGTGTATGAGGCTCCCGCGGGCATCGAGGCCGGGCGCATGTTCGGCATCCTGGGCTTCGAGTCCAAGGAGTGCCTCGAAGAGAAGAAGCGGGACATCGTCTACCCCCGCCGCATCAATCCGCTCACCACCGGGCCCGGCCTGCCGCGCTTCATCGACGGCAGCCGCACGCTGAAGGCGGCCGGCAACTTCCCCTACGTCGCCGAGAGGCGCGGGGTGTCCTTCATTGAGAAGTCCCTACGTGCTGGACTCGAATTTTCGAGGCACCGCAACAACACCGAAGGGCTGCGTGCCCAGGTGCGGCGCACCATTGCGGCCTTCCTCCTCGCCCAGATGAAGAACGGGGCCTTCCGCAGCCAGGAGCCAGCCAAGGCCTTCTTCGTCGACGTCTCAGACGCCCTCAACCCGCCGTCTGTCGTCTTCGCCGGCAAGCTGGTGGCGCGCGTGGGGCTCGCCACCAACAAGCCCGCCGAGTTCATCGTCCTGCGCATCGCCCAGGACACCCGCGCCCTCGAGGCCGAGCTGGCCGGGGCAGGGGGATGAAGGATGGCTGCCTCTGGCTCCAATCTTCAGCTCGGCGACTTGGCCACCGTTGGGCCACCGCGCTGCGCGTGTGGCTGCGGAGGAGCAATCACGATTCGCAGGGCCCATAGGTGGAAGGGAATACCGAAGTTCATCCATGGCCACTACGTGCGAGTGCATCCGCCGGGCAGGAAGCCGGAACTCGAGACGTGGGTAGCGGAGCATCAGGGGCAACACTTTTGCGCGTGCGGATGCGGTACGCCCATCGGAATCAAGAAGCGTCACCGACGCCAGGGCATCCCCAAGTACCTTCGCAATCACGTCCCACACCCGAGCCCGGGAGAGGGGCCCAGCCATCCCTCCTATCTGAAAGACCGCTCGCTCCTGAAGACCCGTGGCGGGAACAACTTCACCTGTGCAGCAAGACGAAGAATCGCCGAACGGGACGCGGGGAAGTGCGTGCGCTGTGGCCATGGCCGCCTGCTTCAGTTCGACCACATCGTCCCGGTGTTCATGGGCGGCGGCCCTAATGCAGAAAATGGACAGCTTCTCTGCAAGCTTTGCCATGGGCTCAAGAGTCAATACGAGCAAGCAGTGCGAGACAACGAAGCCGATGCCAATCGACTCGCCCGATGCATCGACGCGTTCTGGGTCCATACATTCGAGAGGAAGTAGTCTATGGCCATCATCGGACAGCCGCGCAGCTTCCATAAGCGCTTCAAGTTCCTCTGTGAGGCTGACGGCCTCGGGCACTCCGGTTTCCAGAAGTGCAGCGAGTTGTCCGTCGAGGTCGCCAACGTCCAATACTTCGAGGGCGGCAGCCTCATCCCCAACAAGTCCCCTGGGCGCCTCACGTTCTCCGACGTCACCCTCGAGCGCGGCGCCACGCAGGACCATGAGCTTTTCGACTGGTTCCAGGACGTCGTCCACACCACCAGCGGCCTGGGTCTGCCGGACAGCCTCTACAAGCGCAACCTCGACATCGTCCAGCAAGACAGGGACGGCACCACGCTGCGCCGGTGGAGCCTCTCCCGCGCTTGGCCAGTGAAGTTCGTCGCGGGTGAGTGGGACAACGAGTCCGATGAAAATGTCATCGAAAGCGTCACCCTCACCTACGATTTCTTCGAGCTGGCCAAGTAGACCTCAGCCAGTCACGTACTCTCCATGAGTGCCGCACCCTGGCGGGCGCCTGACATTGCGCAGAGGCGCCCGCTCAGCCCATGAGCTGGCGAACTTCGTCAAGAGCGTGGCTTCGGCGCAGCGTTCACAAAAGTCCTCGCTCGTCCCCCAGTGTCCCCTGCCTCGACTGGGTGCCGCGTCTGTCGATGTCCCCGATTTGTCGTCCGAGGCCTTTGTCCTTTCCGGAGGAAGGACATGGCGGACACCATTTCGTGCCCCTCGGGGCTGACGGGCCGCATCCGCGGCATGAAGGTGCGCGAGGAGCGGATTCTCGCGGACAGGAAGCTGGCGAAGAGCGGCGGCCAGGTGGATGAGCTGCTCTCAGCGTGCTGGGAAGAGTTGCTGGAGGCGGGCCCCTACGCCTTCGCCGCTGGGAAGGTGGATTGGGGCCAGGTGCTGCAGGGAGACCGCTTCTTCGCCCTCCTTCAAGTGCGCGTCCTCACCTACGGCCCCGAGTACGTCTTCGCCGTCCCCTGTCAGGCTGCCTCCTGCCGAGCCCGCATCGACTGGGAGCTGGATTTGACGCAGCTCCCCGTGCGCGCCCTCTCGGACGCCAGCCGCGTGGCCTTCACGGCTGGCAACCGCTTCGAGACGACGCTGCCCGACGCCGGAAAGCGCGTGCGCTTCAGGTTGCTGACGGGGGAGGACGAGCGGCGGCTGCCGCAGCTCCAGCGCGCGGCGCCCGAGAAGATGCTGTCCTCCGTCCTCGCCTACCGGGTGCTGGACGTTGACGGCGTGGATGCGCGCGACAAGCGCCGCTTCCTCGAGGACCTCACGCTGCGTGACGCCGACTACCTCGTCGACGAGTTCGACCGCGTCGACTGCGGCGTGGACACGACGCTCGAAGTCGAGTGCCCCGAGTGCTTCATGCGCCAGGAGGTGGAGCTCCCTTTCGACCGGGGTTTCTTCCTTCCGGGGCAAGCCCGGACAGCGAGGCGCCGGGAGCGCTCCACCTCTTCCCCGGCGTGACGCTGGAGACGTGGCGCGAGGGCCTCTTCCAGTTGTGCTGGCACCAGCACGGAGGCAGCGGCCTCGCAGCTCCCCTCGGTGATGCCCTGGAGCTGCCCACCTCGGACAGGGACTGGCTGCTCGAGCGAATCGGCCAGCAGCGCGCCCACGAAGCCAAGGCGCTGGAGAAGGCCGCGAAGCGGAGGTAGCGCGTGCTCAACAACCTCGGACTGGGCTTCGTCTTCACCGCACGGGACTTGGCCTCCGGCGTTTTCACCCAGCTCGAGGTCAACTTCACGCGCCTGGACAGGCGTGTGGGGTTGGGCACCGCGCGCATTGAGGGCGCATTCCAGCGGCTCGGCGTCGCCATGGCCCTCTTCTCGGCGGGCGCCGGCACCATTGCCGCGTCGTTGTCCCTGGCCAACACCGCCGGCCAATTCGAGCAGGCCGTGGCGGGAGTGGCCGCTGTCTCTGGCGCCTCGGCCGAGGTGCTTGGGCAGCTCCGTGACGCGGCCATCGAGGCAAGCCTCGCCACGCAGTTCACCCCCACCGAGTCCGTGCTGGGCCTTCGCGAACTCACCCAGGCCGGCTTCACCGCCGCTGAGGCGATGAAGCTGCTGGAGCCCGTCCTGGATTTGGCCGGTGGCTCGCTGGGGGAGCTGACGCCCCAGGGCGCCGCAGGCTTGGCCTCCCAGGCGATGAAGGCCTTCGGCATCTCCACCGACAAGGCCGCCCTCTCCGTCGACCAGATGCTCCAGGCCGTCAACGTCTTCGCCCTCAGTGCCAATGAACTCCCCCTGGCCCTCGGCACCGCCGCGCGTGGTGCGCAAGCCCTCAACCAATCCCTGCCCGAGACGCTCATCGCCCTGGGCCTCGTCAAGAACGTCGTCCCCGGCGTGGAGCGCGCCTCCACCGCCGTGGCCGTCGCCATGGAGCGAATGGCGGATCCACAGGTGCAGAAGCACCTGCGTGGACTGGGCGTCGCCGTCACCGACTCCAAAGGCAACTTCCTCAGCTTCCTCGACATCCTCGACAAGCTGTCGCCCGCCCTTGAGCGCATGACGGCAGCGCAGCGCTCCGCCTTCCTGTTGAAGGCCTTCGGTCGCGAGGCGCTCGGCGGTGTGAATGCCATCCTCACACAGTTCAGCAACGGCATCCGCAAGGACACCGGCGAAGTCGTCCGCGGCGCCGCGGCCCTCAAGCACCTGCGCGACGAGTTCGAGAATGCGGGCGGCACGGCCAAGGCGTTCCGCGAGCAAATGCTGGACACCTTCGAGGGGCAGAAGACGCTGCTGGCCGGCAACCTGGAGACGCTGGCCATCGTCCTCGGGGAGCCCTTCAGCCAGGTGTTGAAACCCCTCGTCACCCTCGTCGCCAGCGCGGTGCAGCAGGTGCTGGGAGTCTTCCAGGCGTTGCCCGGCCCGGTGAAGCGCGCCTTCGCAGCCTTCGCGTTCGGAGCTGGCGCCATCATCACCCTCGTCGGAGCTGTCATCGCCGCGAAGGTGGGCCTGGCGCTGATGGTGGTGGGCCTCAAGGTGCTGGGCCTCACGCTGGGCGGCCTCCTGGCCACAGTGCTTCCGGCCGTGGGCGCTGTCATCCTCCTGGGTGTCGCCGTGGCTGGCCTCGCCTACGCCTTCCGTCACAACCTCGGCGGCCTGGGCGACTTCGCGCGGCGTGTGCAGGAGCAGGTGACGCTCGCCTTCCACGGCCTCGTCCAGCTCTTCGAGGACGGAGGCTTCTCAGGCGCGGTGCGGGAGGAGCTTGGCCGGGCGGAGAACGCCGGCCTGAAGGACTTCCTCATCAACCTCTACCTGTGGGGCCATCGCCTCCACAGCTTCTTCTCCGGCATCGCCGACGGCTTCTCTGCTGGCCTGGAAGCCGCGCGCCCCACCCTCGACGCCTTCCAGGCGACGCTAGGGCGGGTGGGCGCAGCGCTGGGCTTCCTCTCCGAGAGGGACGACGCGGCCACAGCCGCCGCGAAGTTCGCTGCATTCGGCGCCTCCGGGGCCACGGTGGGGCGCGCCCTCGCCCGCGTCTTCGACTTCGTCGTCTCGGCCCTCACGGCTGCCGCAGAGGTGGTGGAGGGCCTAGCCGGGCAGTGGGGCTACATGAAGGCCGGCGTCGACGTCCTCCTGGGCAGCCTGGCGCACCTCGGCCGCGTCCTCGGTGGAGCCCTCTCGGGCCTCCTGGGCACCAACTCCGCCTTGCAGCAGGGCAGCAGTGGGTGGGCGCTCATGGGAGAAGCCATCGGGTTTGCCATCGGCAACATCACCACCGTCGTGGGCGTGTTGGTGTCTGCGGTCTCCCTCGCGGTGTCCGTGGTGGGGGGAGTCCTCAACGCGGCCCTGGCGGCCTTCTCCGGCATCGTCGACGTCTTCTGGGGCGTGGTGATGACGCTCAGTGGCATCCTCACCGGCGACTGGGCCGAGGCATGGACGGGGATGCGACTCATCGTCTTCGGCACGGTCGACGCCATCTCCGGCGTCCTCCTGGAGCTGGTGGGCGCCATCCTCGGTGTGGCGGACGCGGTGGCGAGTCTCTTCGGCAAGGACACCGGCCTGCAGCAGGCGCTGCGGACGGCCCGACTGGGTCTCCACCGGGACTTGTCCGTCGCCTTCGGACTCGAGGACTCCACTGGCAACTCCGCCATACCCGCGTCCGTCGTCTCCACGGCTTCGCCCACCTCGCCGGGGGATTGGCCCCTGGAGTCCTCGTCCATGCCGGCGGTGGCCGCCCTCCAGGCCTCGCTGCCCCAGCCCGAGCTGCTCTCTTCGCAGCCAGACGCGCCTCCCGCCGCGCCCGTCCTCGTCAGCGTGCAGGTGGACGGAGAGGTGCTTGCCCAGGCCACGGCGCGCGCCGAGAGGGACGCCGCCTCCCGCAGCTTCTCCCCCATGGCGTCTTACTGAAAGGCAGGCCCCGCGTGTCCTTCGCTGCTGGCCTCGCCCGTCCTCCTCGCTGCGTGCTGGTGAATGTTCTCACCGGCGAGGCCATGGAGTGCCTCTTCAACCCCACGCAGCTCACCGAGAAGTGCCAGGTGAATTGGAACCGCCTGGCCGTGCCGGGCCTCTCCCACCAGGTGCTCCAGTTTCAGGGCACCTCCAACCGGCAACTGGCAGGCGTGGAGTTCTACCTCGACGCCTTCTTCGCCACGCAGCAGGCCGACACGTCCAACATCATGGCGTTCCGCGCCTTCCTCCGCGCTCTCACCGTGCCCCCGGCCGGTACCGAGGGTGTGCTGGCGACGGCGCCACCGCGCGTCCTCGTCCTCTGGCCCGGCGTCCTCACCGTGGAGTGCGTCGTCGCCAGCGTGGAGTTCCAGTACCGCCAACTCGCCGTCGACGGCCGCGTCCTCGTCTACACCGCCACCGTCACCTTCGAGGAGGTGTTGGACACGCGCGTCACCTCCGAGCAGCTCCGCCAGGAGGTGCCGTAGTGGCCCCTCACGCCGGCAGCCGATACTCCTTCTCCCTCGGCCTCCGGGACGAGGCTGGCCACCTCTTCCTCACCGAGAGGGTCCCCTACGGCTTCCAGCCGCACGCGGGCACGCGCGTCCACCTCGTCGCCGAGGGCGACTCCCTCTGGGGCCTCGCCGGCCGCTACTTCGCGCCTCTGTCTCGCGCCTGCGGCTTCTGGTGGGCCATCGCCGACTTCCAGCCGGAGCCACTCATCGACGCGACGCTGGAGCTGGAGGCCGGGCGGCGCCTCTTCATTCCTTCGCTGCGCGTCCTCACCGACGTCATCCTCAGCGAGCAGCGGCGGAGGGCTGGCGAATGACTCGGCCCCTCGACAGGACTGCGCCTGGCGTGCGCGTCACGCTGCTGGCACACGAGCGGGCCCGCGGCGGCGAGCCCCTCTCCCTTGAGGGCCGCATCCTCGGTCTCACCTTCGAGGACTCCGCGACGAAGGCCGACAAGCTGTCCCTCCAGTTGGACAACTTCGACTTGGCCCTCTTCGACAGGGCGGAGCTGGTGGGCGGCACGGTGCTGGAGGTGTCCTGGGGCTACCCGGGCCTCATGGCGCCGCCGCGGCGAGTGGTTGTGAAGAAGCTGAAGGGCTTCCAACTCCTCACCGTCGAGGGCCAGGCCCTCAGCGCCCTCATGCACCGCGAAGCGAAGACGCGCACCTGGAAGGGCAAGACGCGCGCCCAGGTAGTGCGCGAGGTGGCCTCCGAGCACGGCTACGAGGAGGACTCCATCCACGTCGAGGACACCGGAGAGTCCTTCGACACCATCCACCAGGCCGGGGAGACGGACGCGAGGCTCCTCCGGCGCCTGGCCGCGCGGGAGGAGTTCCAGTTCCACGTCGACGACAGGGGCCTCACCTTCGGCCCGCGCAACCAGGCCGCCGCGCCCACCCATGTGCTGTGGTGGTACGCCGACGCAGGCCGGGGCGACATCCTCTCGGTCAACGTCGAGTCGGAGCTGGGCCGCCGAGTGGGCAAGGTGGACGTGCGCGGCCGGGACGCTCTGGCCAAGAAGAACATCGAGGCCCAGGCGAGCAGTGGCACCGTGGAGCGCACCACCCTCGCGGACTTCCTCGAGGTGGTGGACAAGCGCACGGGCATCACGTCGCTGCAGCTCCGCAACAGCACCACCAGCGTCCAGCCCACCTCGGCGTCGACACCTGCCCAAGCCCAGCGCGAGTCCGAGGCCCGCTTCCGACGCGCGGAAGCCGGCACCGTGAAGCTGTCCCTTCAGGTGGTGGGCAACCCCAGCTTGCGCGCGAAGTCCGTCGTGGAGGTGCGCGGCATCTCCAGCTTCCTCTCCGGGAAGTATTACGTCACCGAGGCGAAGCACGTCCTCTCCTCCTCCGGCTACACCACGGACTTGAAGCTGTCGCGTGACGGCACGGGGCAGCGTCAGCAAGCCAGCGCCGAGAAGCAGGGCCAGCCCCAGGGTGGACAGCCCAACACCAGCGCACCCGAGACGACTGGGGCACTGAAGGAAGTCGAGGCCTTCGAGAGGGACACCGGCACCCGGTACATCGAGTACCGCCGTGACGGGCAGCCCATCGGTGTCGAGGACCCGGAAGCCGGAATGAGTCTCCCCAGGTAGCGAGCCACCATGAGCACCTTCGACGACGACATCCTTGCCCATGACACGCGCCTCCTCGGCATGTACGTGGGCTACGTCACCCAGCGCGACGACGGGGAGCAGCTCGGCCGCGTCCGCGTGTGCATCCCCGGTGTCCTCGAGCCCGAGTCCGCCTGGGCCTGGCCGCTGGGCACCTCCGGGGGCGGCGCCAAGGACACGGGGTTCTTCGCGGTGCCGCACGTGGGCGCCGAGGTGGCTGTCTTCTTCAATCAGGGCGACGTCGACGCCCCCTACTACCTCAGCGCGCACTGGGGGAAGCCGGGCGGTCAGAGCGAGGTGCCCGAAGAAGCTCAGGTGTCGCCACCCGACAACCGCGTCCTCGCCACGCCCACCTTCCGCGTCGAGTTGGACGAGTCCGCAGGCCACCGCAAGCTGAAGCTCACCAACCGGAAAACGGGCGACTGCCTCACCTTCGACGCGGAGGAGAACACCGTCACCCTGGAGGCCACTACCGCCCTCACCCTGCGCGCGGTGGGCGCCATCTCCCTGGAGGCGGCCCAAGTCACCATCGCCGGGCGTGTGGTGCGCCCCATCGCCGAGCCAATCTGAGGACGCCCATGGCGCTGCCCATCTGCATCCACATCCCCCCGCTGCCCGAGGCGCCCACGCTCACCCTGCCCGGCGGCGCCACCCTGCAACACCACCAGCTCCTGCAGGCCGTCCAGCCCGCGCTCGCGCCGCTCACGCCCCTCTTCGACATCATCGGCGCGGTGCTGGCCCTCGTCGAAGTCGTGAAGGCGATACCTGACGCGCTGGGGCCTCCGCCGGACCCAACAGCCATCGCCGCGGCCCTGCCGAAGCTGGCCGAGAAGGTGTCCAAGCTGCTCCGCCTCGTCCCCCAGCTTTCGGTGCCACTCGCAGTGGTGGGTGTCATCGACATCGTCCTCGGCGAGCTGGGCCATGCCCGTGGCCAGCTCCTCCACCTGCAACTGCGCCTGTCGAGCGTCGCGCAGGCCCGGCTGCGCGCCGCCCAGCTTGGAGACGCGGGACTCCTGGCGGTGGCTGGCTGTGCGGAGGCCAACGTCGCGCAGGAGGCCGCCAACGTCGGCAAGGCCCTGGCCGCCCTCTCCCAGCTCATGGCCCTCCTCAACGTCCTCCTTGGCCTGGTGGGCGGCCCCCAGGTGCCGGACTTCTCCAGCCTTGAGGGGAGCGCGCTGGAACAGGCAGTTGCGCCCCTCGACGCCATCGTCCGCACGCTGCAGCAGGTGCGCGCGGCCATCCCCATTCCATGAGGAGAACGTCGTGAGTCGAGCGCCCCAGAATCTCCTCGTCCCCTTTCGCAGAGACCGAAAGCGCGACTTCGCCACGGGCACCGGGGCCGAGCTACTCGCCTCGAAGGTGCGGCAAGTGCTGCTGACGGAAGGCGCCACGCCTCATTCCACCGGCGAGCTGCCCTGGCGCACCAGCTTCGGCGCGGGCCTCTCGCGCCTTCGCCACCAGCGCAACGATACGGTGCTGGCGGAGCTGGCGCGCGTGTACGTCCGTGACGCGCTCGCGCGCTGGCTACCTGGCGTTCAGCTCGTGCAGGTTCGCGTCGAGCAGGACGCAGCCGCACTGACGCTTCGTGTACGCGTGCGCGAGGGTGACACGACGGCGGACTTCGACGTTCCCCTCCAGCGGGGACCTTGAGTCGCGAGTAGCAGCCGTGCGTCCACCTCACGCCGAAAACGCTGCTCATGTCCTGCTACATGCTCGTCAAACACGACTCGTGTCCTTCAGGCACGAGGGCGATCTGCCCCTTGTCGTGAATGTCCCAGCGCAGCTTCGGACGCCCGTTCTTGGTCTCCCTCACGAAGGAGGCATAGGCGAGGACAATCCGGTCTTCCTCCCACACGGAGCGGAACTTCGGCACCACGCTGTGCTTCACCCAGAAAGCTGCAGGGGAGCGGTCACGAGTGCGGATGTTGAGCCAATTCATCGCATTGCCATGGCTGACGCTATGTAAACGGCCCCACCACAGCATTGGTTCGCTTCCATCGTCCGCACCGTCAATCAGATGGATGGGACGGATGAAGTCGCGAAGTCGCCCCCCTGTCGCAAAGGGATTCTCGAGCAGGGAGGGCAGGCTGTCCGCGATCTGCTGAACAGTGACCCGGGCGCTCGAGCGCGAGCGTGCGACTCCTGAAGCGACGCGTGGCCGAACCATTTTGCGTTCATGGTCGAGAGCAGGGCCCACCTCTCCACCCATTCCACGCGGTGCTTCGCGGGCTGGCAGCCAAACGGGTACCAGCGTCGTCTCTGGCCCGGAAACAAAGGACGGGCGTCCTGATGGAGTGGCGCCGCGCTCCGTAGCGTTGGCCTTCGATGGACGCTCGGCACATGGAACATGGTCGTAGCCAGGGTAATGCGACAGTCGCGCTACGCGGCCACCGAGTGTCCGCACCCCGTCGGTGGGCGACCTGTAAACCGGCACGCCACACCGGCCGCAGAAGCAATTGTCGACGTGCTTGGTGCCGATGTCCTCAATCAGGAGGCGAGTTCCCCGAAGCAGCACCTCGTCAGGCGTGTGGCGTCGGAAGTCGAACGTCGGGCAGAACCACGCTGCATCCATGCTGGAAGGACTCCTCACGTCGAAGGGAATTCGCACGCCAGTTGCTGCACCCCATCCTACCCTCGGTGGAAGCATTCCCCCTTCAGATAGGTCGGGAAACCGCGCTCAGAGGGGCAGATGCCCCATCCAGACGGACTGACTTACGGGGCTTGGCTGAAGCGAGCGAGGAGCGCTTTGACCCTGCTTGAGTGGCTCAACTTTGCTTCGTCGCACCGGGCCGACCCAAGCCATTGTCGGACCTCCGCCGCAGGGGCAGGTGCTGCCAACTGAATCAACTGGCCTCTTCGTGTCCGAGCCGCTTCGACGAGTTCCTGCCCGAACTCGTGGTACGGCCGAGGGCTGTGCAGCCGCCAGAGCCTCCGAATGGGGAGCGCAGTGCCCCACCGCTCGACCACATCTGGATACTGGCGAACCATCTCCGGGTTTGCGATCTCGCGTGTGGAGGCGTTCGCGAGCACCGCCAGAGTACAAACAGCAAATACCCGACCGCATACCTCAGCGGGGACCGGGCCTGCGATTTCCACGGGCTTGAGAGGAATGGCTAGAAGGACCGGATCACCAAGGTGATAGCGGCGACCTGCCTCGGCTGCATCCTGAGCCCGTGGGAAGGCTAGAACGCCCCATTCTTCCATGTCCGTCGCATAAACGTGCTTGAAGTGGATCGTGCCATTCGGCTTTATGTCCACGACGTATCCTCCGCCTGTTCGCAGGTGTAGAGCGACAGCAAGCTGCTGACTTACGGGACTTTATTGAATCGGGATAGGTACTGAAGTGCTGGAACCACGCATAGGAGTAGCGTGGCGGCTCCCGACTCGAATCGCCATCACCATGTCCCCTGAAGAAGTGGGTCCAAGGCCTTTGTCTCCCGGTGGAGGCCTTCGCCGACGTGCCACTTCTTCCCGCGTCCACCGACTACACCCACCGAGACTTCGACGCCCTTCGCGCGCGCCTCGTGGCGCTGACGAAGAGCGTCTTCCCTGACTGGAGCGACTTCGACGTCGCCAGCTTCGGCAACGTCCTGCTGGAGATGTACGCCTTCATCGGCGACGTCCTCAGCTTCTACCAGGACAACCTCGCCCGTGAGTCGCGCCTCGCCACGGCCACCCAGCGCCGCAACGTCATCGCCCTGGCGCGCATGCTGGGCTACCGGCTTCACGGCGCCCAGGCGGCCACTGCCGAGGTGGAGCTGCGCTTGGCCCAACCTCCCGCAGCCCCCGTCACCTTCCCCGCCGGAACCGTCGTCCGCACCCAGGAGGTGACGGAGGCCGTCCGCTTCCAACTCCTCTCATCCGTCACCATTCCAGCCGGCGCCAACCCGCCGCGCGGTCTCGCGGTGGTCGAGCACTCGAAGACGCACACCCAGCTCTTCGACGCCCGCGGCCTCGCTGACTTCGAAGCGCACCTCGACTTCGCGCCCTACCTCGACGGCACCGCCCGCGTGTCCACTTCCCAGGGCGCCTTCAGCGAGGTGGACACCTTCCTCAACTCCCGCGCCTCCGACGCCCACTTCCTCGTCTCGGTGGATCAGGGGGACAGGGCCACCGTCCGCTTCGGAAACGGCGTCAACGGCCTGCCGCCCGTTGGCACTGTGGCGGTGGTGTACAAGACGGGTGGCGGCTCGGCCGGCAACGTGGACGCGGGCCGCCTCGTCGTGTTGGAGGGCAGCTTCCGGGACGCCCACGGCCACGCGGTGCAGGTGTCCGTCCACAACCCCGCCCCCGCCTCGGGCGGCGCGGACAGGCAGACGGTGGCCTCCGCGAAGTTGCTCGCCCCCGAGAGTCTCCGGGCCCTGACGCGCACCGTCTCCCGCGAGGACTTCGAAATCAACGCCCGGCGCCTACCCAGCGTGGCCCGAGCGCTCATGCTGACGTCCAACGAGGACGCCACCATCGCCGAGAACGCCGGCATCCTCTACGTCGTGCCCCAGGGCGGCGGAGTGCCCACGCCCGCGCTCAAGGCCCAGGTGCTGCGGCAAGTCACCGAGGTCTACCCCTGCACCCTCACCTTTCAGGTGAGCGTCCAGGAGCCGGTGTACCGGCGCGTGGACGTCTCCGCCCGCCTCTTCCTGCGCCAGGGCGCATCGGCCTCGGACGTCGCCACGCGTGTCCGCCAGGCGCTCGCAGTCCATTTCCGAATCAGCGAGCCGGACGGCACGCCCAACCCGCACATCGACTTCGGCTTCAACCTCAAGGACGCAGAGGGGAGCCCCGCTGGCGAGGTGGCCTGGTCGGACGTGTTCAACGTCATTCGTGATGCCCCCGGAGTGCGGAAGCTGGGCGACGCGCGAATGGACCTGACACTCAACGGCCTGCCCGCGGATGTGAAGCTGGCGGTGCGGGAGCTGCCGGTGCTGGGCAGCGTCACAATCCAGGATGGGGACACAGGGAGGCTGCTCTGACATGGCGCTCCTCAATCCGAGCTTCGAGGACGCGGGGGCCTGGCCCGGCGAGGCGGCGCACTGGACACTGACGGTGGTGACTCGCCTCGAAGCCCTGGCGGGCTTCGGCGTGCCAGAGGAAGCGTGTGAGGGCTTCGAGCGCTGGTACGTGTGGCGCGCCGCCCTCTCCGACGTCCCTGTGGCCCTCGCCTTCTTCTCCGGCCAGCGCGAGGGCTTCGAGGCCTTCTCCCGGGGCTGGGACAACGACGGCTTCCTCTTCGAGCTGCCGGCCGCGCAGCTCGTCCCGCACCGCTTCGAGGGGGGCGTCGTCGAGACGTGGGGCCAGGGCCCCGTCCTCACGGACTGGGTGGCCGTCACCTCCGTGGAGGGCCTCTTCAAGGACTCGCCACGGGAGGAATTCGACCACGAGGCGTTCGCCTGGCGCTGGGAGGACGTGACGGCGCGCGGGGCCCTCTTCAACACCACGCAGCCCACCGAGGACTTCGACACCGGGTGGCCTCTGGCCGCCACGCAGTGAGGACACCATGGCACTCGCAGACTGGACTTACCTCAATGGCGGACTGGACATCGCCACCGTGGACAGGGGCGTGACGGCGGGCATCGCCCGTCCCCCGGGCGGCGGCACCTTCCTCTTCGCCTTCAACTCCCTCTCCGCCGTGCAGGGCGCAGTGGGTCTCTTCGCCAACCTGCAGGACTTCGCCCCCATGGCCAAGGGAGGCAGCATCCGCGGCTGCGTCCAGCGCGGGCCGGGCGGCGGCCCCACCGGCTTCTCCCCCTTCCTCTTCCTCTGCGGCCAGGGCACCTCCGTCAACGACTCCGCCTACCTCCTGGGCCTCTCCGACGATGAGCCGCACCGAGTGGTGCTGCGCAAGGGCGCGGTGGCCACGGGGCTGCCCGACGCGGATGGGCCCGGTGTCTTGCTGAAGTCCTCCGCCAGCTTCACCCAGGGCACCTGGCTGCACCTGCGCCTGGACGTCATCGTCAATGCCAACGGCGACGTCGTCCTCAAGGCCTTCCACAACGACTTGGCCTCGCACCCGCTCGGCACGCCTCCCGACTGGAAGCCCGTGCCGGGCATGGCCGACTTCATCGACGACGCCCTCGGCATCAACTCCGGCAGCCAGCCCCTCACCTCGGGCCGCGGAGGATTCGGCTTCACGGTGAAGGACGTCACCCGCCGCGCCTATTTCGACTCGCTCGAGCTGTCCCGACAGGTGTGACGCCCATGGCCCTCACCGCCTTCACCAGTCGCCTCGGCCTGGGCCAGGGGCGCATCCGGCCCCAGCAGGCAACACCCGCCTCGGGCGAGTACCTCTTCGTCCTCGGCGACGAGGAGCCCGGGCGCCGATTCGAGTTGGCCCCTGGGGACTTCGCCGAGGTGACGCAAGCCGTGGACGTCACCAGCGTGGACCTGGTCCGTGCCGCCTTGCGCCTCCGTGTGCCTTCAGCAGCCCCGGCGGGCCTGGCCTGGGAAGCGTCCCTCGTCGTGGGCGGGGTGAAGTACGCCCGCTGCCTCGGGCGCCCCGGCCGCGAGCGCCTCGTCACGGACATGGCCGCCAACGTCTCCAAACTCTCCGGCGTCCACACGGTGGGCGTCCACCTGGAGCTCGTCTCCCCGTGAGGAAGCCCCATGGCCACGGTTGAGCTGCCCACCCTCTACGTCGACACCGTCTCCCTCTTCGCCGAGACGCGCCGCCCCCTCCTCCTCAACCGCGCTCCGGGCCCAGGGGAGGAGGACGTCCCCGTCGACTCCGTGCTGAGGCTGGAGCTGGTGGACGTCGGAGTGGACGGCATCGCCCGGGCGGCCACACGCGTCTGGGTGGGTGGAGTCCTCGCATTCGAGGGCGGCGCCAGCGCAGAGGTGACGCCCGCCTTCGCTGGGCCGCTGGCGGAGGTGACGCAGACGGCGGACACCTTGCGCGTGGTGCTGCACCCGGCGGTGCCGCTGGCCAGCCAGGCCTCCGTCTCCGTGCGCGTCGTCTCGGCCACGGCAGGCGGCGCGCACCTCCTCGACGAGACGTACACCTTCATCGTGGAGGACAGGGTGGCGCCCCGTCTCGTGGGTGCCCAGGCCCTTGCGCCGAAGTCGGTGCGCCTCGCCTTCGACGAGGACGTGCGGGTGCCGCCCTCGGCGCGCTTCGCCTTCACGCCTCGCGGCGCGCCCGCCGTCCCAGTCGCTTCCCTCGAGGCTGCGGCGGACGGCCCCCTCGTCCACCTCGTCCTCGACACGGAGCTGACGCCAGACGTGGTGTACGAAGTGCGCGTGGAGGGCGTGACGGACGCGCACGGCAACCCGGTGCTCGCCCCCTTCCACCGCGCCACCTTCGCGGGCTTCCGTCCAGCCCGGCCCCCCACCCGGAGCTTCCAGCTCTGGGACATGCTGCCGGGCCACAACCGCCGCGACGACGTGACGGGCGACCTGCACCGCTTCATCTCCTGCCTCCAGGAGGTGACGGACTTGCTCCTCGCGGACTTGGACGCGCTCCCCGACGTCTTTGACTTGGAGCGCGCGCCGGAGGCCTTCCTGGACGCCATCCTCCAGGACTTGGGCAACCCCTTCGCCTTCGAGTTGGACGTCCTCGCACGGCGCCGCCTGTCCGCCATCCTCGTGGACATGTACCAGCAGAAGGGCACCGCGCTGGGCCTGCGCAACGCCATCCGCTTCTTCCTCGGCATCGAGGTGAGGGCCATCTCCCCCTTCGCCTCGGACACCCTTGTGCTGGGCGAGTCCGAGCTGGGCGTGGACTGGGTGCTGGGCCCCTCGGAGCGCTTCGCCCGCTACGCCTTCAACGTCGAGGTGGAGCGTCTCCTCTCGCCCGCGGAGCGCCAGCGCCTGCGCACCCTCGTCGAGTACCTCAAGCCCGCCCACACCCACTTCGTGGACTTGGTGGAGCCCCTGCCGCCCATTCTCCCGGAGCACTGGGAGCTGGGCCTCAGCGAGCTGGGCGAGACGACGACGCTGCACTGAACGACTCACAGGAACGGGTACTCCGGGTCTCGGATGGCCACGAGGCGAACTGTCCATTCCGCATGGCCCGAGGGCTCCTGCCCGGTCCCCAGCTCCAACGTGTAGTTCGGCAGCTTCCAGGACAGGGAGAACTGCCGTGGATCCTGCCCCTCCACCTCATCGGAACCGAAGTGAGAGTCGACACTCGCTGGGCCATAGCGACTTTGCAGAGGGCCGACGAGTGCGTCGAAGACGGCATGCCGCTCCCGCTCCAGTCGCTTCGCGCAGTCGGCGAACCCCTCCGGAGTTTCTGGACAAGTCATCGCCGGGTTGTCGATGTACTCAATGACGAGCACGCCCGTGGGCGCACCGCCGCGCCGCAGCAGTCGCACCCTGGCGTCTCCGAAGGGCATCAGCCGGGCTCCCTCCAATTTGAGCATGCCGAGGGTGTCGGGCCCCTGGGAATCGAAGTCACGGTTGTAGATTTCGGCTTTGGGGAAGTAGGTGCGCAATTCCGCTTCAGTGGAGTCCCACGTCACCGGACCAAAGAACTCAGGGAGTGGCTCGCCGGCCGCACCCGCCTCACGGAGGCGCGGAGCACTTCGACAGGCGCAGAAGACAGTGAGGACGGAGAGCCACACCCCTAGAAACAATCGCGTTCGCATGAGGGACAACCTCGATTGAGCCCTCGTCACCGTGACGTACAGGGTCATGCCGACTCCGCGCAATGCAGGAGGGATGCCACCAACAAGAGCCGCGCAGCCCCAGCGCTGCCTTGCTGGCTCCGTGAATCGCCCGAGCCCTGACACACGCAGAGAGGCACGTCCGCCCAGAGAAGTTCCATCGGCCGACGCAACTCTGCGAGCGAATGTCCCCTCCGCACTTGGCCCCAGGCCTTTGTCCTCTTCAAGAGGACAACACCATGGCCAACCGGCTGGATTTTTTCTTCAGGCAGAAGGTGACGGAGTCCGAGTTGGACCTGGCCTTCGCGCAGTTGGAGCAAGCGGACAGAAACCTCGCCTCGGACTTGGGCGTCCACGGCGTCATCTCCGGGGCCGTGCCCGCGCCGCACTCGCCCGTGCCCAACCTCACCATTGACTTGACGGCCCCGGGCCGCGCCTACGACAACCTCGGCCAGCGCATCTTCTTCGGCACCGGGCAGACGGTGGACTGCGCGGTGGACGTCTCCGGCATCCCCACCGACGTCTCCACCTCGGGCAGCGAGCGTTGGGTGGGCATCTTCCTGCGCTTCACCCGCCTGCTGTCCGAGCCGCGCACGGACGGCAACTCCCAGCAGGTGTACTTCCGCCGCGACGAGTCCTTCGAGCTGGTGGTGCGCCAGGCGCCGGAGGGCCCCGTCGGCCAGGCGCCCAAGCCCGCCCTCCAGCCCGACGAGCTGCTGCTGTGTGACGTCCGGCGCCGCCCGGGGCAGACGCAGATTCTCGCCACGGACTTGGACACCTCCCGCCGCCAGGCCTTCATCTTCGCCCGGGGCACCTCTGTAGCCGTGGAGAGCGGCACGTGGGACGTCCTGAGCCCCAGCGCCGACACGGTGCAGGCGACGCTGGACTCGGTGGACGGCGAGTTCGCCGGGCACTACTCCGGCGACACCCGGAGGCATGAGGCCGGTGCCGTTGACTACGCTCCCCACGGCTTCCTCACCTCCACCACCGTGCAGGAGGCCGTGGACGAAGTCGTCGACAAGCTCTCCTCGGCCGCCGCTGGCACACCGGGCGCCTCCCGCGTGGGCGCGGACGCGGTGCCCGGCACCCCCAACCTCCTGCCGGCAGGTACCGTGGACGCGCAGCTCTCCTCGCTGCTGGGCTTCCTCAACGCCCACCAGGGCGCGGCCACCGGCGCCCACCACGCCAGCGCCATTGGCGCCACACCCCACGGCTACGTCAGCAGCACCAGCGTGCAGGCTCAACTCCAGGAGGTCGTCACCCGCCTCGGCGAGACGACGGCGAACAGTCCCGGCGCCTCTCGTGTCGGAGGAGACGCGCTGGCCGGGACGCCCCACTCCCTCCCTGCCAGCAGCCTGCGGCAGCAGATGGCCGCGCTGCTGGGCTTCCTCAACGGCCACGTCACCCAGGGAGCGGGGGCCCACGCGGCCTCCGCCGTCTCCGTCGCGGACACGGGCGATCTCCTCACGGCAGGCACCGTGGAAGCCGCCCTCGCCGAAGTCCTCGGGGCATTCAGCGGCGGGCACTTCCGCGGCAACGAGACGGCGACGGGCCAGCACAAGGCCATCCTCCAGCCCGTCCTCGGCGCCGGCCGCGTCCTTCTCCTCGACGCCCAAGGTGCGGGCGGCGCCGCCGCGCGGCTGCGCCTCTACGGCGACGGCGACTCGGTGTGGTTCACCCTCAACGCCGCCTGGAATGGGAGCGCCTGGGCCCGCGACACCACCGGGGCGGCGGCGGGCGGCTTCCGCCTCTCACGCAACGAGGCCGAGTTCCTCCATGACGCCAGCCTCACCGCCACCTTCGCCTCCTGGACGCGCACGTTGCGACTCCCGCTGAGTAGCACCGCCAGCAACACCTCCTTCGAGTTGGCGGGCAGCGTGCGCGAGGTGGGCCGGCTCGGCCTCCAGTACAGCAACAGTGACACCGCCGCGCACGACAACCTGTCCGGCGGCGGCTCGGTGACGTTCCGCAGTCGCTTCCCCACCGCGCCCTCCTCCATCACCCTCAGCCCCTACGCCTTCGCCGGAAGCTTCGTCGGCAATCCCACCGTCATGGTGCCGGACAGAGACGGCTTCGCCTTCTACAGCCACCAAACCCTCCCAGGCCTCGCCGCGACGTACTGGTTCGGCTCGTACACCGCTGTCGCGTAAGGGCGCCCCCATGGCCATTCACGAAGTCACCACCGAGGACGTACTTCAGCGCTGCGCCCGGTGCGGCAGCGGCAATCGCCTCTCCCTCGACACGCTGGAGGTCGGCGTCGCGCGTCGGGAGGACGTGGACGACAGCCTCGTCGAGCTCCCTCCCTGTCCCGCCTGCCGCTCCACCGAATTTCTCATCCGCGCCGCCGAGAGCGAGCCGGCGCATCCGGCGCCAGGGAGCTTCGGCCACCTGCACCGACTCCTCGTCGGCCATCTCCACGCAGAGCTCGTCCAGCGCGGACGCCTGCATACGGTGCTCAAGCCCAAGGGGGGCGGCGCCAGAAAGGTGGCCGTGCGTCCCCTGTCGCAGGAGGCTCGCGAGCGCTGGTTCCCGCAGGGCCTCCGAATCGCGGTGCCCGCCGACGAGCAGCCCCACGCCTCTGAAGAGTCCAGTCAATAGGCATACACTGCCAGCAAAACAGCCCCCCCTCGCCGCGATGCCTGGGGCGTCGCAAATCCCTCGTTCCTCGACTTGCTATACCCCCAAGACAGAGCATGCATGTCTTCACGCGCTGCCCACTGCGCGCCAGGGAGATACGCATGTTTATCGGCACTGACACCATCTACATCGGCAATGAAATCCCCGGGCTCAAAGGAAAAAAGGTCCGCATCTTCGCGGTGTTGCGCGGCAGCCTCCGCCCCGACGCCGACCCGGACGCGGACGACTACTACGTGAATGACAACGAAAAGCTGGCGCGCCTCGGGGGTGTAACGGCCGAGGACTGCATCGACGCGGCTCCCATTCACCCGGACGGAACCACCTCCTTCGTGCATGTCGACCCGCGCGCCATCGACCTGCAGTGCTTCGCGCATCTGCAAAAGCCCAGCGCACAATGACTTGCCATGCGCGCGAAACAGAGCGCGTATGTCTCACGCGCGCCACCCGAGGCGCACGAAAGGACAAAACAATGACACCCCGCAAGCCACGCACCGCCAACGCCTCGAAGCCCGCCCAGGCGCCCGCAGAGACCCTCGAGCGCATTGCGCGCGAGGAAATGAGCATCGAAACACTAGAGAAGCGATGGAGCGACAGCCTCGACTTCCACAACGTGTCGGTTTGGGGAGTGAAGGCTGCACTCGAAGCGGCGTACCAAGCCGGCCTGAACGCCGCCAGCACCGCCCGCAGCAAGTAGCGACTCCTCTCAACCACCCACGCCCCGCCCAGCGGGGCAGCCGCGCATGAGGGCCGCCGGGCCGCCCTCGTGAACGGCAGACGTGTACCCACGGTCCGGAAAGGAAACACCACCATGCCCCGTAACACCGCACCGAAGACGAAGAAGCTGGAGTCCATGAACCTGACGGCGCTGCGCGCCCGCTACCGCGAAGTGGTGGGCGAGGAGACGCGCAGCCCGAACAAGAAGTTCCTCATCCGCCGCATCGAGGAGTCCCTCGCCGCCCAGAAGCGGCACAGCCCCACCCGCCGGGCGACGGCCGCCGCCCCCAGCGCGCCTCCGGCGCCTGCCGCACGGGCCGCCACGTCGGACGAGGGCACGCAGCCTGCCAGCCAGTACGGGCGCTTCGCCGGCATGTCGCTGGAGGCGTTGCAGGCGAAGTACCGTGAAGTCGTGGGACGCCCGACGGGCAGCAGCGACATCCCCTACCTCAAGTGGAAGATTCGGGAGGCGGAGGCCGGACGCGTGCCGGTGGGCCCCCGTCCCGAGCGCGAGGTGAAGGTGCGCGAGGACGGCAAGCGCGTCATCCCCCTCTCCTTCGACGCGGAGGACTTGGCGGTCCTGGACAAGGCCTGGCGCGACGCGGGCATCCCGAGCCGGACTCGTTTCTTCATGCGCGCGGTCCACCGAGAACTCACGGCCATGGGCGCCACCGAAGCCGCCGCGCGCTTCGCCCCGAAAGAGGAGGAGTGAGGCCCGCACCCACTCACCTCAGCAGGACAACGAATAGGCCGAGAGGCCCTCCCACCCCGGACGCGCTCCGCCCCGTCATCCACACGCGAGGCGGGCGCCGACATCGCCGTGAAGTGAAACACCGCCCGAGACCTTCGGCCGGCCCCTCCTTCAACGCAGTCCCCACGGGAACAACATGAAGACACGCGAAGAATTGGAAACGATGACCGTCAAGAAACTGCGCCGCTACGTCATCGACACCGGAAACAGCTTCCCCTACTTGGGGGAAACCAAGAAGGCCGAGATCATCGACAGGCTGATGAAGATTCAAGCAGAGCGGGAGGGCACGAAGCCCGCCCCAACCTCCAAGGGAGCGCCCTAGCCGCAGCCCCTCGCCATTCGAGGGGCTTGCCGGGCTGCGACAGCCACGTCCGGCAAGCCACGCGGGCGGACCGAAACGGGGCCCGCGTGCGAACGCCATGCATCACCACGAGCCACACGCTCAATCAGAAGCAGCGCCCCAGTCCGAACACCAGCACCCCGGACAGCACATACCCCCATAGACAGCAGAGAGGACTTGATACACCCACCGACCAGAGCGTGTATGCCTTTCGCGACGGGCAACAAAGCACCGCGCAACTCCGCAGGATATCGACCATGAGCGCCACGGCCATCCCTACCTTCATCATCCCGGTCAAGGTTGTTGATTTCAGCAACACCGTATTGAAGCTGACCCTCGGCCAGAGCCGGCATGGCACGGCCCAGCCTCAACTGGACATCTTCCTTCAGCCCGGCGCCACCCACCGACAGGTGAGCGCGCTGCTCTATACCTTCGCCGCCAGCCTGGAGCTGAACACCCCTGCCAGCGAGCGGTGGATTGTGCAGACCGAGCGCCTCTCGGAGCCGAACCACGGCCGCATCTACCTGGAACTGGCCGAAGGCGACGAGGCCGAGGCCATGCGGGGTATGGCGCTCCTCAACACCCTGCTGGACTGAACGGAAGGGACAGGGGGAATCCGCGCCGCGGCACCGCGCGGGTTTCCCCGTCCATCCTCACCGAGTCAATTACACACACTGGAATTTCACTGCCAGCCGCAATCCAAGCGCCTGGAGCAGGCTCTACCCGTCGAGAGCGGACGCGAAACCCCGCGTATTCTCACGAACATTCCAGACACCCAAATCCGCCCTTCCGGCCGTCGAAGTGGACTTGCTTCATTCGCACACAGGAGCGTGTATGTGTTTCGCGACGGGCGCCACAGCCCCGCGCGAACGCGAGAGGCAAACTCCATGAAGACGCTCCGATTTGGAATTGAGATTGAGACGGTTGGCGCCAGCCGCCAGAAGCTGGCCCACGCAATTCAGGGCGCGGTGGGCGGGCACATTTCCGGCGACTACCGGGGCTGGCAGGTGACGGACACCCAGGGCCGCGCCTGGAAGGTGGTGCCAGACGGTTCGCTGAGCGGGGGTGAGTACAGCGGCGAAATCGTCTCCCCCATCCTCACCTACCAGGACATGGAAGCCTTACAGCAGGTGGTGCGCGCCGCGCGCGAAGCCGGCGCCCGCGCCGACGCCTCCACCGGCATCCACATCCACGTCGACGGCAGCCGCTTCGATGCCAAGAGCGTCACCAACCTCGTGAAGATGGTGCACAAGCAGGAGCGCCTCCTGGAGACGGCCCTCGGGGTGAGTGCTACGAGGCTGGCCCGATACTGCCGGCCCATCGACGCGGCCTTCATCCAGCGACTGGAGGCCCGCCGCCCGCGCACCCTGCAGGAGGTGAATGAGGCTTGGTACGGGCGCCGCAACCTCGCGCCGCAG
The DNA here is from genome assembly GCF_013372595.1 of Myxococcus sp. AM011. Lineage (NCBI taxonomy): Bacteria > Pseudomonadati > Myxococcota > Myxococcia > Myxococcales > Myxococcaceae > Myxococcus > Myxococcus sp. AM011. The sequence goes on along the minus strand of NZ_JABXEM010000152.1, from coordinate 4,336 downwards.
CGCTACGACTCCAGCCGCTATCACGGCCTCAACCTCAACAGCCTCTTCTTCCGGGGCACGATTGAATTCCGCTACTTCAACGGCTCGGTGCACGCGGGCGAGGTGAAGGCCTACGTCCAACTGGTATTGGCCCTCGCCGCCCGCGCCCTGGCCTCGAAGGCCGCCTCCAGCAAGCGTCGCGACTTCAACCCCGCCACCGCGAAGTACGACTTCCGGGTGTTCTTGCTCCACCTCGGCCTGATTGGAGAGGAGTTCAAAACGGCGCGCCTGCACCTTCTCAAGCACCTGGAAGGCAGCGCCGCCTGGAAGGGCCAGCGTCGCGACGGGCGCGGGCCGGGTGGGGAAGGAACGCCCGGTAGCGAAGGCGCGCAGGGCGGCAGCGGCAGCGCCCAGGGCGGCACGAACGAGGCCCTGGCCGCCTGAAGCGGACTCAACGCCAGGGCCCTTCGGGGCCCTGGCCGACACGGACAACGGCGGGCCGTGCGCCCGCCCTCAACGCGAGTAACCCCATGCTCTACTTTGCCTACGGCTCCAACCTCGACAGGACCCAGATGCGCGCGCGCTGCCCCGGCGCCACCGTCGAAGCCCGCGCCACCCTTCCCGGCCACGCCCTGGTGTTTGGCGGCTACAGCCGCCGTTGGGGCGGCGCCGTCGCCAGCCTCCAGCGCGTGCGCGGCACCCACGTCGAAGGGCTGTTGTACCGCCTCACGCCCGAGGATTTGCGCTCCCTCGACGCCTTCGAGGGGCACCCCTTCGCGTACCGGCGCGCCACCCGGCTGGTGACGGACAGGGCCGGCCTGCGCCGCCGCGCGCTGGTGTATCTCCAGCCCGAGGAAGACTTCGAATCCTGGCCCCCCGCTGGCCGCTACTTCCGCGTCCTCTGGCACGCATACGGGCGCCTGGGCTTCAACCGCGCCGCGCTCGCAGGCGCTCTGGATGGTGCGGCGTGAAGCGCGCTTCAACTTCGACGCGCGTCTTCGTCTACGGAACGCTGCTGTCCGGCGAGCCCAACCACCGCCTCCTGCGCGGCGCACGCATCATCGGACCAGCGCGGACGCAGCCCCGCTTCACGCTCCACGACTACGGGCCCTTCCCTGCCCTCGCCTCCAGGGGCAAACACGCCGTCGAGGGAGAAGTGTACGAAGTCGACGCGCTCATGCTGGCGGCGCTCGACAGGCTCGAGGGGCACCCTCGCTTCTACGAGCGCACGTCCATTGCCCTCGACGACGCCGGCCGCGTCGAGGCATACCTGTTTCCCAAGGGGCGGTTGGCCGGCCGCCCCATCATTGAGTCCGGTTGCTGGCGTCGACACCTACAGGAGAGGAAGCCATGGTAATCGTCATGCGCGACGAGCGTGTCCTTCAGGGCACTGCCGTCCAAATCGTGAAGGGAATGCAGGACATCGCCTTCGGTGTGGAGCGATTGTCCTTGGGTGAGTACATTGACTGGGTGGTAGCCAATGCCCAGCGATTCGAGTCCGTCGCGCTGCGCGTGCAAGGTGAAACCGACGAGGAGAGGGCCGCCTCGCTCGTAGATGAGATGGTGCGCGAAGGCCTGGCGACGCGGCAGTGAGCACGGCTGGCAGGGCATGCCTCTCAGGGCATGCCCATGCGGCCCAGTACCACTTGAACACTTCGGTCCTTATTCGAAGGAAATCCTCCCTCGGCGAGCGCCAAGCGCCCCAGGAAAATGACCGGGTGGTGTTAGGGCTGTCCAGACGCCGGGCGCTCACTCGTCAAAGCGGGAGAAGTCGAGTTCGTCACTAAAGACGGAGATCGCCACGCCATCCTTCTCGCAGAACAGGGCGATGTCCTTCCAGAGATGCCACCCATCATCGTCAGCGATGCTAACGGCCGGCTGGCTAATGATGCCAGTACTGTGGGGGTCCTCGATCTTGTCGGGTCCACCAAGGCCATAGTTCTCAAGCTGCTGCGCCAGGGTGAAAACCATGTCCCGACTGAGCCCGAATGCGTCCTGCAGGTCACTGGTGAGAATTTTGAGCTCACCGTGCTTTGGGTTCCAGACCACCCCGGTGTTCCGCATCTCGTGAGCACGCATCGAAATGGCGCCGAGGAAATGGCGAACATTCGGTGGCACCCGGCGCAGTCGCTCAAGGTACTTGTTGAGGCGCTCTACCGTCTCCAGGAGGTCTTCGTCGCTAATGCCCCACCCAGGCAACATGTTCAGGCGCTTCAGGTTCCGGACGCCTTTGGGTCGTACCGCCTTTGTCCGGTCCTGCATCGACTCCAGAATGGCGCGCTCGGGGTGGGAAAACCTGCCTTCATGGTCCACCTTCATCTTCCGCAACTTCTCGACCGTGTACGTCGCAACGTCATCTGTCACTTTGTGATGTGCGTGGCACATCAACATCAAGTTCGAAACGTGGCGTCGCTGAGGTGGCGTCATCGCAGGATTGTGCCTCTCCCCTCCCGACTCCGCTGCCTCGATGTGGCACACCTCGCCAATGAACACGCCCTCGGCATTCATCATCAGGTGGCCGCAGCTCGGGAAGGCGCACATGTTGCCAGAGAACAAGAACAACTCTCGAAGTGTCTTCGATACAGGGTCGAGTCGAGTAGGTTTTTTGGCCATCGTGGGCCGGAGCATAGCGATCTAGGCTCGGGCCGCCGAGCCCGGTGCGATAGGCCTTCACTCGGTGACGTTCCTGAGTCGCTCAGTGCACGCCGAGGAAGACCTCGCTCAGAAATGACCGTAATGACTAGGTAATGCTATTAGGCCCCTTCGCGGCTGTCTCACATGCGCGGGGGAGGTGCTCCCGTAGTACGTGGTGCCCGCTACTGCGGAGGGGCAACTCTCTCACGCCGCGAACAACCCACTCCGGCAGTGCTTCCTGCTCCGGGGTGTGAGCGCACGACGAGTCATTCGCCTCCACCAGCATCAACGCATCAACGCATCCTCGGCGCCCAGCGCGTGCAGCGCCGCGGCCTCTGCCGTTCGGTACTCCGCCTTCGCCCTGGCCATCCGCGTCCGCGATTCGGCACTCCCGTCCATCGTCGCGTATGCTCGCTGCAACGCCACCTCCACCCGCCGCAGTTCTTCTGCGAGGGCCTCCCGCTCGCTCATCGTCATCCGCATTCCCCACAGCACGCGACGTGCCAGTTCGCCGGGCGACGCATGCCAACAACCATTTCCGTGAGGTCACTTCGTATTGTCACAAGAGGCGGGCGCTCCCTCCCTCCACTCAAGCACTGCTCGACTACGACACATGCCCAGAGGATGGTAATCATCACCCGCCGTCCCAACGCGCATTCGCCCCGAATACACAGCAATGCAAGCAAAGCCACACATGCCCAAAATCCCACGCGCTCCTGTTTCAAAGGCTCACGGCACATCCTCTTCCATGGGAGAGCCGCTCCGCTCGTCCGCTCCGAAGTCCACGGGCTCTCTTGATTCAGCCTTCCGCGCCGCCCTTGATGAGGAGCTGGCGCGCCCACTCGCCAGCCTCGTCGCGAGACTGGCCGGGGTGGCGAGGCGCCTCGCCCCGGGGCCCCAGCAGGAAGTGTCGCGCCAGCGCCCAGGCCACGACGCGCGGCCTCCGCCCCTCGCTCAACCGCAGCGCCAGCCCCCGCTCCCGCCTCCCGCGCCTACGGCCCGGGCATGCGCCGTCATCGGCTGCCAGCGCCCACACGTCAGCCAGGGATACTGCGGAGCGCACTACCAGAAGCGACGCCTCATGGTGGCCTCGGGCCGCCTGCATGCCGCGTGGGTGGAGGGCGCCGCGCCCCACAGCGTCCCCGACTTCATTCTCCCGCGCGGGCGCAGGCCCAAGGCCGACACCGCGCCTGCTACGCCACCGCCCACCGTCAACCCCGCCCCTCGCATGTGGGTGCGAAAGAAGGGGCACACCGCAGGGGCAACCAGGGCGGACGGCACCTCCGGCCCTGGGAAGCCAACGCCTGCCGGGAAGCCGCCAGCGAGTCACCTTCCCTCGGATGGCGAGCGCGCCAAGGCCACCGCTCAGCGCTGGGCCAGCGAGTTCCGCTCGCGGACGCGGCGCGGCTGAAGCGCCCCCGCACGCGCCAGGCCCCCTCCTGCCTCGGGAAGGGCGCCCTTTCCCGTGCGGTGGCATCAGGGCCGTCCGTCCGGTTCGACGGGGGCCAGGCGCCCGTCCCTCGTGACGCGCACCACGTGGGCGGGTGCGAAGGTGCCAGCGCGGCCACACACGGTGGCGTCGAGTCGCTGGTCCGACGTCCCCACCACGAGGTCTCCCGCCTCGTCCAGCGCGTATGCCATCGGCGCACCTGGGAGAGTCACCCAAGGGATGGCACGCCACCGCCCCTCGGACGCGTCGACACGCACCAGACTCCCCGCGCCG
>NZ_JABXEM010000151.1:0-27113 GCF_013372595.1 Myxococcus sp. AM011 | reverse complement strand
GAGCATGAGGGGCTGGACAGGGGCTGGTATGCGGGGCCGGTCGGTTGGATGGGGCCGGGGCGTGCGCACCTGATGGTGGGGTTGCGCTCGGCGCGCGTACGGGGCTCGAGGGCCCGGCTGTTCGTGGGTTGCGGAATCGTGGCCGGCTCCATCGCGGAGGCGGAGTGGCGGGAGACGGAGATGAAGAGTCTGGCCGTGTTGCGTGCGTTGGGAGGCGGGGATGTCGGGCGACAGTAATCTCAACCTGCTGTGGGCTCGCGCGCTCGTGGAGGAGCTGGTTCGCGGTGGCGCGCGGCACGCCGTGGTGTGCCCGGGCTCGCGCTCCTCGCCGCTGGCGCTGGCGTGTGCTCGCGCGGAGGGCCTGCGCACCTGGTCCATCATCGACGAGCGCGGCGCGGCCTTCTTCGGGCTGGGGCTCGCGAAGCAGTCCCGCGCGCCGGTGATTCTCGTGGCGACGAGCGGCACGGCGGGCGCGCACTTCTATCCCGCGGTCATCGAGGCCTCGCTGTCGCAGGTGCCGCTGGTGGTACTGACGGCGGACCGGCCACTGGAGCTGCAGGGCTGGGGTGCGGCGCAGACGGTGCCCCAGGCGCACTTCTATGGCGCGCACGCGCGCAGCTTCACGGACGTGGGCGTCCCCGAGGCCAGTGACGTCGCGTTGATCCACCTGCGCGCCACCGCCGCGCGGGCCGTGGCCACCGCGCTGCGCATGCCGCGTGGTGCCGTGCAGCTCAACGTGCCCTTCCGCGAGCCGCTCGCGCCGGTGACCGAGGCCTTCGGCGAGGAGCACCTGTCCAAGCTGTCGAAGGCGGGCCGCGCGGGTGCGCCGCTCACGCGAATCGTGCCGCCGATGCAAGTGCCGGACGCGGCGGTGCTGGAGTCCGTCCGTCAGCGCATCGCAGCGACGGAGCGGGGTGTCATCGTCTGTGGACCGCGCGACGAGGCGGACGGGTTCGCCGACGCCATCTCCGCGCTGTCCCAGGCGACGGGCTACCCGGTGCTCGCCGAGGCGACGTCGCAGGCGCGCTATGGCGGTGGGCCGCTCACGCTCTCGTACTACGACGCGCTGTTGCGCCATGCGCCCTTCGCCAAGACGCACCGGCCGGAGCTGGTGCTGCGCTTCGGTGGCGGGCTGACGCCCAAGTCGCCGCAGCAGTGGCTGGAGGCGTCGGGCTCGGACGTCGTCCTCTTCAGTGATGGGGGCGCGTTGTTCGACCCCACGCATCGCGCGTCGACGGTGGTGGAGGGCTCGGCGGTGTCGGCCTGCGCGGCGCTGGCGAAGGGACAGACCCGAGGCCCGGGACGGTGGGCGCAGGGCTTCCTCGCGGCGGAGCGACTGGCGCGAGGCGCGCTCGAGGCCGCGTTCGCCGAGCGACCCGAACTGCTCAGTGAGCCGCGCATCGCCCGCGAGGTGGTGGCCGCGCTTCCGGCGGGTGCTCCGCTGTTCGTCTCCAGCAGCATGCCCATCCGCGACGTGGACGCGTTCGCGCCGGCGGGTCCGGTGCCTCTCAGGGTGCTGGCCAACCGTGGGGCGAATGGCATCGACGGCATCATCTCCAGCGCGCTGGGCATGGCCGCCGCGGCCTCGCGTCCCGCCGTGCTGCTCACCGGCGACCTGGCGCTGCTTCACGACGTGGGCGCCTTCGTCACGGCGTCGCGTTCGCGCGTTCCGCTGACGGTGGTCGCCGTGAACAACGACGGCGGTGGCATCTTCTCGTTCCTGCCCATCGCGCAGGCGGCGAAGCCAGACGAGTTCGAGACGTTGTTCGGCACCCCGCACGGGGTGGACCTGTCGCATGCGGCGGCGCTCGGCGGGGCGCGGCTGCACCGGCCGACGACTCCCACCGCGCTGCGGTCGGCGGTACGTGAAGGACTCGAAGGCGGCCTGCACCTCGTGGAGGTTCGCGTGGACCGGGCCGCGAACGTGGATGACCATCGGCAGCTCTTCGCGAGGATGGCCGCCGCACTGGGAGACGGACCATGGGCGTGACACTGGCCTGCGAGACATGGGGAGAAGGCTCCCGGCCCCTCGTGCTGCTGCACGGCTTCACCGGCAACCGGGCCTCGTTCAACGGACTGCGTCCTCTACTGGGCCGCTCAGTGCGAGCCATCGCTGTGGACCTGCCGGGCCATGGCGCCACGCCATTGCCCACGCGACAGGGCCGCGACGGCTTCCTGGAGACGGTGGACGCGCTGGTCGCCCTGGTCGACTCGCTGGGCGCGGGCACGGTGGACCTGCTCGGTTATTCGCAGGGCGCGCGGGTGGCGCTGGCCGCGGCCGTGCGCGCACCGGACCGGTTCGGTCGGCTCATCATGGAGAGCGGTTCACCGGGCCTGCATCGACGACAGGAGCGGTCCGCGCGACGTGAGGCGGACGCGCGGCTCGCGGCCTTCATCCGTGCGCGAGGCGTGGACGCCTTCGTGGAGCGCTGGGAGGCGCTGCCCATGTTCGACGGGCTGCGAGCCATGCCCGAGGATCGCCGGGACACGCTGCGCGCGCACCGTCGCGCTTGCACCGTGGAGGGGCTCGCCGGGGCGCTGGAGTGCCTGGGGCTCGGAGTGCAACCGGATTACTGGTCGGAGCTGCATCACCAGCGGCTGCCCACGTTGCTGCTCACGGGCGCGCGGGACGAGAAGTTCACGCAGACGGCGCGCAAGATGGCGACGGAGCTTCCGGTGGTGTGGCGCCATGCCTTCTCGGATTGCGGCCACGCGCCACACCTGGAGGCGCCCGAGGACTACTCCCGAGAGGTGCTGGGGTTCCTCCAGACGCCCTGGTACGAGGCGCCCCAGTTCGAGGCCGCCACTCCGACGGCGAGCCCTGGGAGGGTGAACCCGTGAGTACGTCCGTGCCGGGAGCCCCGGTGGCCATGGTGAAGCCTCGGCCCACGGTGAAGACGTGGTTGATGGCGGTCCGCCCCAAGACGCTGACGGCGGCGCTGGTGCCGGTGCTGGTGGGGACGACGCTCGCGTTCGGTCTGGGCGTGGGGCGCATCGTCCCGGCGCTGGCGGCGCTCTTGGGCGCGGTGCTCATCCAGATCGGCACCAACTTCATCAACGACTACTACGACTTCAAGAAGGGCGCGGACACGCACGAGCGGCTCGGGCCGGTGCGAGTCACGCAGAGCGGGTTGATTGCTCCGGGCACGGTGCTGCTGGGCGCGGCGATCTGCTTCGCCCTGGCGACGGCGGTGGGGGCGTACCTCGTGGCGGTGGGCGGCTGGCCCATCGTCGCGATTGGCCTCGCGTCTCTCCTCTGTGGCTACGCGTACACGGGCGGGCCGTTCCCCCTGGGTTACAACGGCCTGGGCGACCTCTTCGTCTTCATCTTCTTCGGGCTCGTCGCGGTGACGGGGACCTTCTACGTGCAGGCCGGCACGGTGCATGCGGCGGCGTGGTGGGCGGCCATCCCCGTGGGCGCGAGCGGCACCATGCTCATCGTCGTCAACAACCTGCGGGACGTCACCACGGACGTGAAGGCGGGCAAGCGCACACTGGCGGTGCGCTGGGGGACGACGGCGGGCAAGGCCGAGTACGTGCTGCTGCTCGTGGCTTCGTTCGCCACGCCGGTGGCGATGTTCGCGCTGGGACTCGCGGGACCCTGGGTCTTTCTCTCATTCTTGAGTGCGCCCCTCGTCGTGCCGCCGCTGAAGCGGGTGCTGCGAGAGCAGGGGGCCGCGCTGAACCCGGCGCTGGGCGGGACGGCGCGCTTCCAACTCTTCTTCGGTTTGCTGTTCGGCGTGGGCCTGTACCTGCGATGATGTGAGCTCATGCGCATTGTCCAGGCGACGCTGACCCCGCTGAAGTTGGAGCTGCTCCAGCCCTTGAAGACAGCCCGAGGCTCCTACTCCGCGCGCGAGGGTTTCCTCGTGCGGTTGGAGGACGAGGACGGGCGGGTAGGGCTCGGAGAGGCGATGCCGCTGCCGGAGTTCGGCACGGAGCCGCTGGCGGTGTGCGGTGAGGTGTTGGGCGCGTGGCTGTCGTCGCTGAAGGGCCAGATGTTGGGCGACACGGTGCGCGCCGTCGAGGACACGCTGTCTCCCTTTCCTCCGACGGTGGCGCGTGGCGAGGGCGTCCGCGTCCGGGCCCGTCATCCCGCGCCGCCGTGTCCCGTGCCCGCGGCGGAGCATGCGCTGGAGCTGGCCCTGTTGGACCTGCTCGCGAAGCGCCAGGGCGTTCCGCTGTGCTGGCTGCTGGCCGAGGAGTCGCGTCCCGAGGTGCTGGTGAACGCGCTGCTGGGTGAGGAGTCCCCGGAGGCGCTCGCGGAGGAAGCCAGGCGCGCGGTGGCCGAGGGCTACGGGACGCTGAAGTTGAAGGTGGCGACGCGCTCGCTGGAGGCGGACGAGCAGCGCGTGAAGGCGGTGCGCGAGGCCGTGGGGCCGGACGTGAAGCTGCGGCTGGACGCGAATGGTGGCTGGTCCGAGCCCGAGGCGAAGCGAGCGCTCGACAAGCTGGGCTGGTACGGCCTGGAGCTGGTGGAGCAGCCGACGCCGCCGGAGGACCTGTCGGCCCTGTGGCGCGTGCAGCGAAGGGCGCCGTGCATGGTGGCGGCGGACGAGTCGCTCGGCTCTCCGGAGACGCTGCGCGCGCTGCTGTCGGTGGACCCGCTGTTGGGCGGCGGACCTGCGGTGGGCGCGGTGGTGCTCAAGCCGATGGTGTTGGGCGGACTGCTCCCCGGGCTCGTGGTGGCGATGCGGGCCGCGCGGCTGGGGATGCAGGCGTATGTGACGAGCTCGCTGGATGGCGTGGTGGCCCGAGCGGGCGCCGCGCACCTGGCAGCCGCGCTGCCCTCGGGCGTGCTGGCCTCGGGGCTCGCGGTGGGGCGGCTCTTCGCGAAGGAGCCCGACTGGAATGAGTACCAGCCCGTCCACGGACGTATCCGTCTTCCGGAGTCGCCTGGGCTGGGCCTGGATGCCGGGGCGTTGGTGTGACGAAGTACGGGTGTCCCGTTCGCGAAGGAGCCTCGCGTCATCCGGACGTGGAGGCGCTCACCTTCGCGGGGCGCTCGTGGCGTTACGGCGCACTGGATGCGGAGGTGCGTCGGTGGGTGGCCGCGCTGGAGGCTCGCGGGATTGGCGCGGGCCATCGCGTCTGTGTGCTGGCGACGAATCACGCGGCCTGCGTGTTCCTCTTCTGGGCGTTGGGTCGTCTCGGAGCCTTGCTGGCGCCGCTCAATGCGCGACTCACCCGCGCGGAGCTGGAGCCCCTGGCCCAAGACGTCGATCCGAGTCTGACGCTTGTCCTGGGAACCCTGCGTGAGCGGCTGGTCGGCGCTGAGGCGCTGGAGACCTTCGCGGGAGCGCCTTCGTCCGACACGTGCGTGGCGCTGGAGGAGGGCGCGCCGCGTGTCGTCCTCTTCACCAGCGGGACGACGGGAAGGCCCAAGGGGGCGGTGCTGACGGAGGGGAACTTCCGGGCGTCCTCACGTGGCTCCGCGGAGAACCTGGGAGAACACCGTGCGCCGCGTTGGCTTGGGACGTTGCCGCTGTTCCACGTCGGTGGGCTCGCGATGCTCACGCGCACCGCATACGAGGGCGGTTGCCTCGTTCTGCACGAGCGCTTCGATGCGGAAGCCACCTGTCGCGCCATGGACGAGGAGGCCGTGTCGCACGCGAGCCTCGTCGCCACCACGCTGGAGCGGGTGCTGGACGTTCGAGCCGGGCGTCGCGTGCCGGAGTCCTTCAAGCTGGCGTTGATTGGTGGAGGGCCTGTGCCCGTGCCCTTGTTGGAGCGGGCGCGCGCCGTGGGACTGCTCGCGCTCCAGACGTATGGGCTGACCGAGGCATGCTCACAGGTGACGACGGAGCGACCTTCTGACGCGGATGGGCGGACCGCCGGGCCACCGCTCCCTGGGCTGGAGGTTCGCGTCGTTGGAGAGAACGGCGACGTGCGAGGCCCCGGGCAGGAGGGCGACATCGAGGTGCGTGGCCCCACGGTGATGGCGGGCTATTGGCGAAGACCCGAGGCCACGAGCGAAGTCTTGCGCGACGGCTGGCTGCGCACGAAGGACCTTGGTGTGTTGGACGCACGGGGCCGGCTCACGGTGCTGTCGCGCCGCACGGACCTCATCGTCCGGGGCGGGGAGAACATCTACCCGGCCGAGGTGGAGGCGGTGCTCGCCAATCATCCCTCGGTGCAGGAGGCCGCCGTCGTCGGCGTGCCTGACTCCCGATGGGGCGAAGTCCCCGTGGCCTTCCTCGCGTTGCGCGCGGGCCAGCCGCATCCAGAGGCGGAGGCGCTGGAGGCCTGGTGCCGCCAGTCGCTCGCGGGCTTCAAGCTGCCGGTGCGGTTCCTCTGGGTGGAGGCCCTGCCACGCAATGCGATGGGGAAGCTGGAGCGCCCCGCGTTGCGCAAGGCCGCCGAGGAGTGAGCTCGAGCAGTCGAGCGCGCGAGCCTCACCAGTTCACGTGGAGCACGGCCAGTCCGCCGACGTGCCCGCGCAGCCCTTGCGCCGCGCCTGGCCCCTTGCGCGAAGTCCTTGCGCGCCACTGGGCGTCGCCGTGGGAACCCGGTAGTCTGAGGTGGGAGTGGATTGATGTGTCAATCAATCGTGAAACGAACCGCTTTCGTCAGAGCCCTTCCCTCGGATGGGAGCTTTCGTGCGGCCCCTTGAAGGGACCTTTCACGCGCTCACCCTCGACGAGGGGGCCAAGGCTCCTGGTGGGGACGGGACGCCGGAAGCCGGGGGACCTCCGGCGAGCGTCTGCCCCGACTCAGGACTCCGAGACGGGGTGGCCCCAGGGATTGGTGCGCGGGTACTCACGCAGCATCGCGCTCAACCGGTACGCCGCCGCCACGGTGGCGCTGACGCGCACCCGCCGGGTGAGGGAGGCTCCACGGGCCGCCGCCGCGCCCAGTCGCGCCGCCTGCTGGGCGAGCTGGCGCTCCACCTCGGGGGACCAGCGGGAGAATTCGAGCCATTCCATCTGACTGCTCCTTCGCGAACTTCGCGTGAGGGGGAAGCTCCACCAAAGCATCCGTCGATCCCCGAAAGCACGACGCCGCGCGTTGCCACGACATCTGTGCTGCTTTCCAGACAGGGTCTCCGTCGCTACTCGACACTGCGATTTCATGCAGACGCAAAACTTGTAGCTCACGAGGAACGCGCACCCACCTCGGCCCACGAGGGGAATCCGCCGGGTAGGGAGCACCTCCCCGCTTGCAACAGAAAACATCCAGGCGTGATTGGAAATTCTGTTCGAGGGGTGAAACTCAAACAGGCAAGGAATCCACCCCCAGGCGTTCTTTGAATCAAGAGGCACGGGGCGAGGCGGAGCGGTGGTACTGGCTTGATTATTCCAAGGCCTGGCCTGGGGGATGAATCAAAGGCAGTTCAACAAGCACGGCACCCGGAGGGCGGACGTGGCTCCAGAAACTGTTGATGTCATCATCGTGGGATGTGGACCGGTCGGAGCGATGGCAGCCAATCTGCTGGGGCTCCAAGGCGTGAGGACCCTGGTGGTGGAGAAGGAGCTGTCCGCGCATGGGCAGTCCCGCGCCATCAGCGTGGACGACGAGGCCCAGCGCATCTTCCAGTCCGCGGGACTGGAGGGCGAGCTGGGGCCGGGCTTCCATCCGTGCCACACGCTGCGCTACCTCGACGACCGCCTGCGCTCGCTCGCGGAGGTGGACTTCGCGGGGTTGGATCAACCGTACGGCCACTACGTGGGGGCCTTCTTCCAGCAGCCGCGCATGGAGGCGGGGCTGCGGCGGGGGATGGCGCGCTTCGAACACGTGGAGCTGTGGCAGGGCCGCGAGGTCGAGTCCTTCGTGCAGGATGGCGAGGGGCTCAACGTGCGCGTGCGCGAGTGCGGCACCGACAAGTCCGTGACGGTGCGCGCGCGCTACCTGCTGGCCTGCGACGGCGCCCACAGCTCCATCCGCCGCAAGCTGGACCTCAAGCTGGAGGGCACCACCGCGCTGGAGCACTCGCTGGCGATCACGGTGAGCACCACGTCGCCGGAGCCCGACTACACCAGCTACCTGTGCGGACCGAACCGTCGGGGCTTCATCGCGCGCACCGCGCGGGACGAGATGCGCTTCGACCTGATTGTCGACCCGGGCGCGGACCTGGAGGCCGTGCGGCAGCCGGACCACGTGCGCTCGCTCATCGCGCACTACATCGACCCGGCGACGGTGACCATCCGCTCCGTCAACGTCCACTCGTACCACAGCCGGCTCGTGGACCGCTGGAGGGTGGGGCGCGCGTTCCTGCTCGGTGACGCCGCGCACCTGATGCCGCCCTTCCTGGGCCAGGGCCTGTGCGCGGGCTTCCGCGACGCGGCGAACCTGACCTGGAAGCTGGCGCGAGTCCTCGACGGCTCGGCGGACGACTCGCTCCTGGACACGTACGAGCAGGAGCGCCGGGGCCACGTCGCGGAGGTCATCAAGAGCTCGGACGCCATGGGCCGGGCGATGATGACCGGCGGCCAGGTGCTGGCGCGCGCGCGCAACGTGCTCATCCAACTGCTCTACCGCCTGCCCGTCACCGGGGAGTTCATCCGCCAGTTCAAGGTGAAGCCCGCATTCGCGCTGGAGAAGGGCTTCATCCTCGGCACGCAGCGGGCGAAGGCCGCGCCGGAGGGCACCTACTTCCCGCAGCCCCATGTCGAGGCCTCCGAAAACCAGCGGGTGCTGATGGACCACGTGATCGGCGACGGCTTCGTGGTGCTGACGCGGCCCGGGGCCTCGCAGGACACGCAGCGGGAGGCGCGCGCGCTGGCGGCCGAGCTGGGCGCGCGGGCCTGGTCGGTGCTCTCCGCGGAGCGCATCGGCGAGCCGCCCGCGGACGCGTTCGTGGACACGGAGGGCCGGCTGAGCGCGTGGTTCAAGCACCACGACAAGGACGTGGTGGTGCTGCGTCCGGACCGCTACGTGTACGGCACGTCGAACGGCCCCAGCCTGGACGGGCTCCGCCGCTCGCTGCGCGGACTCATCCGTCCCAGGCCTTCGGGCGGCTCCACCGAGGTCCGCCGCGCCGGGTGATGCGAGGGCAGGGGACTGCGTGAAATGACGACGGGGCGCCCAGGCCGAGATGGCCCGAGGCGCCCCGAAGTGTTCTTCGCCAGCGGGTGAGGTCAGGCCGCCGCGGCGGGCTTGAGCATGCCCTGGGCGCGCTCGACGCAGTCGCCCATGAAGCGCAGGTAGATGTCGAGCGCCTGGGCGCCCGTCTTGCCGATGACCTCGGCCTTCTCGGGGACCTGGGTCAGCAGCTTGCCGAGCATCACCTCGTTGAGGGCGGTGTGGCCCACGTCGATTTCGGCGTGCTCCTTCACGAAGGACATCGCCTCCATGATGTCCTCGCCACACACGCGCTTGGCCTGCGCCATCAGTCCGGGCGCGAAGACGACCGACAGGTTCTCGATTTCATATTCAATCGCGACCTGGGCGGCGGGCATGGGCCCGACGATGGTGTCCTCGTGGATCTTCCGGTAGTCCACCATGGACTGCGTGGGCGCCTGGTTCAGCAGGGCGTTCGCGTCCAGCTGGGGGGCGCGCCTGGCGTTCCACCGGGCGACGAGGCTCTTGGTGTCCTCGATCATCATCAGGTGGTGGCCTTCCTCGTGCTTCGCGTGGGTGATGAGCTTCTCGCCCACGTCCTTGAGGCCCATCTTCACGGTGGCCTCGCCAGCGCGGCGGATCCAGCCGTCCACCGGCTCCGTCATGTACACGCCCAGCGAGTTGAGCTGGATGAGGAAGCCTTCCACGAGCGCCGGGTCCACGTTCGGATCCAACAGCGTCTGGAGCGCGGGAGAGGACTTGAGGCGCTCGCGGACTTCGACCACGTGGGGAACGTACTTCTGCTCCACGAGTTGCTTGTTGCTCATGTCTGAACCTCTAGGGCGTGTTAGCGAGGGTTGTGGGCGCCACGGCGCCCGATGGTCAGCTCACTGATGTGCTCGAGGAAGTCGGGAATCAGCTTGGAGGAGATGATCCACATGAATGGATCAGGTCCGCCGTGGATGCCGGCCTCCTGCACGTAATCCCCCCCCTCGTCCTCACACAGGAAGTGGAACGAGGTGCGGCGTCGCGCGGCATACCAACGACGCGCGGCATCCACCAAGGCGACATAGGTGGACGGTCCTTCTTCGGTCAGCGAGAACAGGCGGGCCATGTCCAGCAGGCAGTACAGATTCGTGCCCCGCTGACCCAGCTCCAGCACCGTCGCGGCCACGGGCACTCCACCCCGCCGGGCGACGAGAATCTCGCGCTCACGCTCGAGACCGAATTCCTTCCAGCGCGCCTGCACCGGGCGCATGTCCATGCGCTCCCGCGTGAAGTCCAGCGCTTCCACGTAGCAGGCCGGGCGCGTGCGAGCGATGGTGTCCGCCAGCAGCGTCAGCTCCTGGGGCGTGGCGAGCCCCACCTGGATGCCCTCGTGGCTGCGGCCGGTCTGCTCGTGCGTGAGCACGTCCAGCATGTGCACCTTGCGCGTGAAGGCCAGGCCCTGGCCCGTCTCCATCTGTCGCTCGGCGTAGCGCACGTGCGCCTTGGCGATCCACGGGTTGAGGGCCTCCACATAGGCCACCACCCAGCGGAAGTCCGGGTCGCTCTGCGGGTGCTCGAACGTGCGCACGTACAAGTCGCGCATGATCTGCCCCGGCTCCGTCACGCTCGGAGGCGGCTTGCCGGGGCGCTTGGCGACCTGGTGCCCCATCCACGCGTGGCGGTAGGGCTTCATGAAGGACAGCGTCGCCTCGGGCCCGCGCTCCGACGGCCACACCGCCTGGCAGAAGAGCTGCGGGACTTCCGCGCCGCGCTTCGCCATGGTCCGGAAGGACAGCCGCAGCTCCTCGAACTCCTCGGTGGACTTGCCCGCCAGGCTGAAGAAGCCGGAGCGGGTGAACAAGTCCCACAGCCCGTCCTCCATGTCCTCGCTGGTGCGAGTCGCGGGGGATGTCGTCTGCGACACGAAGCGCACCCAGCGCGCTTCATCCACGGAGTAGGGCTGCACGCTCAGGCCGCACAACACGTGGCCGTCCGCGCGTGGGCTGGTGACGTAACGGATTTCGCCACGCAAAGTCAGAGTCTGGCCCGCGCCGGTCTCCAGCTCGATGTGGGGCGGCAGCAGGCCGGGGAACATCAAGTCCTCGGGCTTGCAGCGGACGCACAGGCCGGAGAAGGACAGGTCCACCGCGTCGCGCTGCAGCTCGCCCAGCTCCCGCCAGAGCGGGTGGTGGAAGCGCACGCGCGCGCCGGTGGGGGCGGGGACTCGGCGGTGCCAGCGGTGACGGATGCGGAAGATGCGCGTCGGCAGCGGCGTGAAGAGGCGGTCTCCATCCGTGCCGCCCGCCTCCAACTGCATCCGGTAGGCGCTGTTGTAGCCGATGACGTCCACGTCGTAGGGCGCCTCGCCCCAATCCGTGACCGTCTCATCCGTGCGCCACTCGAGCTGGGCCGTCGCCGAGTTGAAGCGCTCCAGCACCATTTGAACAGAGTGGCCCATGCGGCGCAGCACGCCCTTGTTCCCCGCCGCGCAGATGGCGCTGAGGATGGAGCGGATGCGCTCGGGCTGCTCGATGGTGTCCTGCATCGGGAGCGCCGAGGCCGCGGGCTCCGCCACGCCGTTGCGCAGGGCCTCCGCCAGCATGGCGAGAATCTGCCGGCCCTGCTCCACGGTGACTCCGACGAGCTGCAGGCCCACGGGCGCGCTGGCCGTCTCGGCGTCGGTGCGGATGAACGCACCCACCAGCGGACCAATCGTGACGCCGCGTCCCTTGAGGAAGACGGGCAGGGTGGGCGACTCGACCTGGTTCACCGGGCCTCGCGGCATCACCCAGACGACGGTGGGGCTCAACCGCGTCACCTCGCCAATGGTCCCTTCCAGCGAACCCAGCGAACAGGTGATGGCGTTGGGGCCGCGACCGTGCAGCGAATAGCCCGAGTCATCCAGCGCGGCTTCCGCTGGCGGCAGCGGAATCACATTGATGAAAGCGTCTCTGCTATCGAACTCGACCGTCCGCCGGTCGGAGAGCGGGTTTCCCCCTTCCATGTCCAGGAGCCCCCTTCTCCGGTAGTGAGGAACGCCTGATGCGGATGGCGAAGTTGCAAGCACAACAGTTCCTCCCTGCTCCAGCGGTGCTGCGGTGGGCGGCATTTCGCTATGGGTCCGTATCATACGGAGTCAGCAGGAACAGTCAAATCGAATTTGTGCAGCCTTGCTGTTTTCGGCAAGGCGGGAATCTAGGTCACTGGGTCAACCGTGACAGGTCATTTCTCCAAATTTCACCAACTGTATGCCCAGCACCCGACAACGCCACCGCCAAGATGTCGCGCAACTGTAATGTCACCAGTCAACCACGCTCTGAGTGCTTTCTCGTAGTGAAATGGAGCAAGTCGGATTGCTCCAGTAAACTCCCTCCCGCACGCCAACCAGATGAGGTGAGCGATGAGCGCGGCGCGGGATTGGGTGGGAAGCACTTCGGGTGAAGCGACGAACGAGGGCGGACGCCCCGTGCGCGTGGCCTCCCTGGAGTCGGTGGAGGGGCCGGATTTCCACCAGGTGGATGTGGCGGCGCTCATGCGTGAATCCAAGGAATTGCTGGAAGTCACGCGAAGAATCCACGGCATCGCGGTGAAACTGGAACTTCCGGAGGAAGCGGTGCTGGCGCGGACGGGGGGGCGCCGCACACGGCAGGTGTTGTTGCTGTTGATGGCGCACGCGGCGGACCACGCCGGGGAAGCCGGGGTTCATGTCCGCCTGGATTCGCCGGACGACTTCGGTGACGAGGGGCCGCGCTTCCAGGTGGTGACGCCGGACGCGCACCTGTCCGAGCGGGAGCTGAGGGCCGTTTTGCTGTCGCCCATGCTGGTGGGGCCGGCGCACCGGCGGCTGGCTCGCGCGCGGGAGCTGGTGGAGTCCGTGGGCGGGACATTGGATGTGGCGCGCGGCGTGGAGCAGGGGCTCACCGTGACGGTGGAGCTGCCCGCGCCGGGCCTGGCCTGCTGGTAGTCGGGCCGGCGAGGACATCGAGCGCTCGTGGGCGCGCGAGAGGGGGGCGTCTTCTCGTGCCGCGCCGCTGGGTCCGATAAGTCCTGCACCCTGGAGGGGTGGCCAAACTCCTTGACGGGAGGGGGGCGGGTTCTCGACTATCCCGCGCCAATTCTTACACGGCCACACCTTCCAGGAGCACGTCCATGGCGCCCCCATCGTCCGGCGAGAAGATCACCCTCCAGAACGGCAAGCTGTCCGTCCCGGACCACCCGATCATCCCCTACATCGAGGGCGACGGCACCGGCCGCGACATCTGGCGCGCCTCCCAGGCCGTCTTCGATGCGGCGGTGGAGAAGGCCTACAAGGGCAAGAAGAAGATCGCCTGGTACGAAGTGCTCGCCGGCGAGAAGTCCTTCAAGGCGGTCAACAACTGGCTTCCCGAAGAGACGGTTGAAGCCTTCCGCACCTATCTGGTCGGCATCAAGGGCCCGCTGACGACGCCGGTGGGCGGCGGCATCCGCTCGCTCAACGTGGCGCTGCGCCAGATGCTGGACCTCTATGTCTGCCTGCGTCCCGTACGCTACTTCAAGGGCGTGCCCAGCCCGGTGAAGACGCCGGACAAGGTGGACATGACCATCTTCCGTGAGAACACGGAGGACATCTACACGGGCATCGAGTTCGAGGCCGGCACCCCGGCGGCGGACAAGTTCCTGGCCCTGCTGAAGGAGTCGTTCCCGAAGGAGTTCGGGAAGATCCGCTTCCCCTCCAACGTCGGCATCGGCCTGAAGCCGGTGTCCCAGGAGGGAAGTGACAGGCTCATCCGCGCGGCCATCCAGTACGCGGTGGACCACAAGCGCAAGAGCGTGACGCTGGTCCACAAGGGCAACATCATGAAGTTCACCGAAGGCGCCTTCCGCAAGTGGGGCTACGAGCTGGCCGCGCGGGAGTTCGGTGACAAGGTCTACACCTGGGACCAGTGGGAAGTGACGAAGGCCGCCAAGGGCGAGGACGCGGCCAACGCGGAGCAGAAGGCCGCCGTCGCCGCCGGGAAGATCATCATCAAGGACTCCATCGCGGACATCACCCTGCAGCAGGTGCTCACGCGTCCGGACGAGTTCGACGTCATCGCCACGCTGAACCTCAACGGTGACTACCTGTCGGACGCGCTCGCGGCGCAGGTGGGCGGCATCGGCATCGCCCCGGGTGGCAACATCAACTACGTCACCGGCCACGCCGTCTTCGAGGCGACGCACGGCACGGCGCCCAAGTACGCGGACCAGGACAAGGTGAATCCCGGCTCGGTCATCCTCTCCGGTGAGATGATGTTCCGGCACCTGGGCTGGCACGAGGCCGCGGACCTGATGATCCAGGGCATGGACCGCGCCATCGCCGCCAAGACGGTGACCTACGACTTCGCCCGTCTGATGAAGCAGGAAGGGCAGTCTGGCGTGAACGAGGTGAAGTGCTCCGAGTTCGGTCAGGCCATCATCAAGCACATGTAGTCCCCTCACGGGGAAATGGGAGACGGCGAATCCATGGCTCAGAATCGCAAGAAGAAGATTGGCCTCATCGGCGGCGGGCAGATCGGCGGCAACCTCGCGCTGCTGGCGGTGCAGAAGTCGCTCGGTGACGTGTTCCTGTACGACATCCCCGTGGCCGAAGGTCTGGTCAAGGGCAAGGCGCTGGACATCAACCAGCTCTCGGCGGTGGACGGCTACGACTGTCGCGTCACCGGCACCACGAACTGGGCGGATGTCGCGGGCGCGGACGTGATCATCATCACGGCTGGCGTGCCTCGCAAGCCGGGCATGAGCCGCGAGGACCTGCTCGAGATCAACCTCAAGATCATGACGGACGTGGCTGCCAACATCAAGCAGCACGCCCCGGGCGCGTTCGTCATCAACGTGGCGAACCCGCTGGACGCGATGGTGTTCGCGCTCCACAAGATCGCCGGCCTGCCGGACAACATGGTGGTGGGCATGGCGGGCGTGCTGGATACCAGCCGCTTCAAGTGCTTCGTGGCCGAGGCGCTCAACTGCTCCATCCGTGACGTGGATGCGCTGGTGCTCGGCGGCCACGGCGACGACATGGTGCCCCTGGTGCGTCACAGCACCGTGGGCGGCGTGCCCCTCACGGAGCTCATCGCGAAGGACAAGCTGGACGCCATCGTCAAGCGCACCCGCGAGGGCGGCGCGGAGCTGGTCGGCCTGTACAAGACGGGCAGCGCCTACTTCGGGCCCGCGGCCTCCTCCATCGCCATGGCGGAGAGCTTCATCTTCGACCGCAAGCGCATCCTGCCGGGCGCGGCGCTGCTGAAGGGCCAGTACGGCATCAGCGACTACTTCTTCGGCACCCCCGTGCAGATCGGCGCGGGCGGCATCGAGAAGATCATCACCGTCGACCTCAACGAGGCCGAGAAGACCGAGCTGGCGAAGTCCTTCCAGTCGGTCAAGAAGACGGTCGACTCCGTCAAGCTGTAGTCCGTTCCAGTCGTGGAGCCCGCCGGAAGCAGTCGGCGGGCTTCGCGCCTGATGCCGCGGATGACGCGGGCTTATCGTTTTCGACGCCGCCGTTGCGGCGCGGTTCCGCCAAGTTAACTAGCCTGTAGAACTCGCACGGGGATGTCCGGAGCGTGGCGCGCCAACGTGGCGAGCCGGCTGACGGCTGGCGCGTCCGGGACCCCGGCAGTCAAGGAGACGATGATGGCAGCAGCAGCGCGGTTCACGGTGGTGGGCGGCGGACTCGCCGGGCTGATGACGACGATCAAGCTCGCGGAGGCGGGCCACCAGGTGGATGTGCTCTCGCTCGTCCCGGTGAAGCGCTCGCACTCGGTTTGCGCCCAGGGCGGCATCAACGGCGCGGTGAACACCAAGGGCGAGGGCGACAGCCCGGAGATCCACGTCAAGGACACGCTGCGCGGCGGCGACTTCCTGGCCGAGCAGATCTCCGTGAAGGGCATGTGCTACGCGGCCCCCGGGATCATCTACCTGTTGGATCGCATGGGCGTGACGTTCAACCGCACGCCGGAAGGGCTGCTGGACTTCCGTCGCTTCGGCGGCACGCTGCACCACCGCACCGCCTTCGCCGGCGCGACGACGGGCCAGCAGCTGCTCTACGCGCTGGACGAGCAGGTCCGCCGCTATGAGGCCGAGGGCAAGGTCACCAAGTACGAGTACTGGGAGTGGCTCGGCACGGTGAAGGACGAAGGTGGCCGCTGCATCGGCAGCGTGGCCGTGGACCTTCGCACCATGGAGATCCGCACCTTCCCGGCGGAGGCCGTGTGCCTCGCCACGGGTGGCCCCGGAATCGTCTTCGGTCGTTCGACCAACTCCATCATCAACACCGGCACCGCAGCGGGTCGCGCCTACATGGAGGGCGCCATCTACGCGAACGGTGAGTTCATCCAGGTGCACCCGACGTCGATTCCAGGCGAGGACAAGCTGCGCCTGATGAGCGAGTCGGTGCGCGGCGAGGGTGGCCGCGTCTGGGTGCCCCGGAAGAAGGGCGACACGCGCGGGCCCC
Organism: Myxococcus sp. AM011; assembly: GCF_013372595.1. NCBI lineage: Bacteria > Pseudomonadati > Myxococcota > Myxococcia > Myxococcales > Myxococcaceae > Myxococcus > Myxococcus sp. AM011. The sequence goes on along the minus strand of NZ_JABXEM010000151.1, from coordinate 10,657 downwards.
GGGACATCCCGGAGAGCGAGCGTTGGTACTTCCTCGAGGAGAAGTACCCCAAGTACAAGAACCTGGTGCCCCGCGATGTGGCCACGCGGGAGATCTTCATCGTCTGCCGCGACCTGGGCATGGGCATCGGGGGCAGGGACGGCGTGTACCTGGATGTGACGCACATCCCGGCCAAGACGCTGGACGCCAAGATCAAGGGCGTCATGGAGATCTACGAGAAGTTCGTCGGTGACGACCCGCGCGTCACGCCGATGGTCATCTTCCCGGGCATGCACTACTCGATGGGCGGCCTGTACGTGCAGTTCGAGGCCGACCCGAAGACGCTGACGCCGCTGGAGGGCAGCCCGAAGAACCAGTCCACCAACATCCCGGGCCTCTACGCCGCGGGCGAGGCGGACTACGCGTTCCACGGCGGCAACCGCCTGGGCGCCAACTCGCTGCTCTCCTGCATCTACTCGGGGATGATCGGCGGCCCGGCGATGGCGTCCTTCGCCAAGAGCAACACGACGAGCGCGGCGGCCATGCCGGAGAAGTACTTCCAGGACGCGAAGCGCTACTGGGAGGACCGGTTCGGGACCATCAAGAAGATGTCGGGCCCGGAGAACCCCTACGGCCTGAGCCAGGAGCTGGGCGACGTGATGACGGAGAACTGCACCGTCGTCCGCTACAACGACCGCCTGAAGAAGACGGTGGAGAAGATCCGCGAGCTGAAGAGCCGTTGGAAGAACGTCAACGTCCTGGACACGGGCAACTCGTCCAACCGGTCGCTGTCGTACACCAACCAGCTCTGGAACATGCTGGAGCTGGGCGAGGTCATCGCCACCAGCGCGCTCTTGCGCGACGAGAGCCGTGGCGCGCACTACAAGCCGGACTTCTCGCTGCCCGAGCCGAAGACGAAGGACCCCAACGAGGACCCGTCGTGGATGGCGCAGTGGCAGGCGCGCCACGACAAGTGGGCGAAGACGACCATCGCGAAGTACGCGGAAGAGGGGCCGAACATCTCCTACGAGGACGTCCCGACGCCGGTGTTGAAGCCCGAGCCGCGCTGGTACGCGTGAGTCACCGGGGAACTTTCTGGGTGGGCCCGTGCGCGAGCGCGGGTCCCCGCAACTGACTTGAAGGGTCGAGCCACATGGACACCGCACAGGCAGGCGCCGTCAGCACCCAATCCATCTCCTTCCGCATCTGGCGGCAGGACGCTCCGGACCAGCCGGGCCGCTACGAGGAGTTCAAGGTCCCCTATCGCAAGGGCGCCAACGTCATCTCGTGCCTGATGGAGATCCAGCGCAACCCCGTCACCGTGGAAGGCAAGCGCGTGCCCCCGGTGGTCTGGGACGCCGCGTGCCTCGAGGAGGTCTGCGGCAGCTGCGCCATCAACATCAACGGACGGGTGCGCATGGCGTGCTCGGCGCTCATCGACAAGCTGGAGCAGCCGATCACCCTGGAGCCCATGAGCAAGTTCCCCGTGGTCCGGGACCTGGCCGTGGACCGCAGCCGGATGTTCGAGGCGCTCAAGAAGGTGAAGGGCTGGATTCCCACGGACGGCACCCACAATCTGGGGCCGGGCCCGCGCCAGTCGCCGGTGGACCAGTCCACGATGTACGTGCTCTCCACGTGCATCACGTGCGGCAGCTGCCTGGAGGCGTGCCCGCAAGTCACCATGGGCAACGACTTCGTGGGCGCCGCGGCCATCAGCCAGGCCCGCCTGTTCAACATGAACCCCACGGGCAAGCTGAACTCCGAGGAGCGCGTGCGCGCGCTCATGGGGCCCGGCGGCGTGCAGGACTGCGGCAAGGCGCAGAACTGCGTGAAGGTCTGCCCGAAGGAGATTCCGCTCACCACCTCCATCGCGATGATGAACCGTCAGGTGACCAGGCTGGTCATCAAGGACCTCTTCTCGCAGGAAGAGGAGAAGAAGAGCCACAGCGGTCCGGGGTGACACGTCCGTCACTCGCGTGACGTGCGAGCGGCCTCGTGCGCGTGTCCTCAGGGACACCGCATGGGGCCGTCGCCGTTCGAGCGTGCGCCCTGTTGATCGGGTGACGTGAAGGCGGCCTCATCCACGCGGACATTCCTGGTTATCAGCTGTCCACACGCTGCCGCACCGCGGTGTGTGCAGGGTCAAACGGCCTTGCCATCCGTCGGTTTCTGCGCAATGAGGGCGACGCGCTGACGCCTGTAAGGGGTCGTCCCCCTCGTCTCCACATGGAGCCTCGATGAAGATCCACGAGTACCAGGGCAAGGAAATCTTCCGGAAGTACGGTGTGCCCACGCCGAAGGGAATTCTCGCCCTCTCGCCGAATGAAGCGGAGGCCGCGGCGAAGGAGCTGGGCACGTCCGTCGTCGTGGTGAAGGCCCAGATCCACGCGGGTGGCCGAGGCAAGGGCGGCGGCGTGAAGCTGGCCAAGAGCCCCGCCGAGGCGAAGGAACTCGCCAAGCAGATGCTTGGCATGATGCTGAAGACCATCCAGACCGGGCCGGAAGGCACGAAGGTCCACAAGGTCTACATCGAGGAAGGTCTGGCCATTGGCCAGGAGCTGTACCTGGGTGTGACGCTGGACCGCGTCACCAGCCGCGTCACCTTCATGGCGTCCCGCGAGGGCGGCGTGGAGATTGAAGAAGTGGCGGAGAAGCACCCCGAGAAGATCCTCCGCGAGACGGTGGACCCGGCGGTGGGCTTCCTGGACTTCCAGGGCCGCAACCTGGCCTTCGGGCTGGGCCTGACGGGCCCCACGGTGAACAAGTTCGCCCAGTTCTGCACCGCGCTCTACAAGATGTTCATCGAGACGGATGCGTCGCTGGTGGAGATCAACCCGCTGGTCATCCTGAAGGATGGCGGCGTGGTGGCGCTGGACGCGAAGGTGACGTTCGATGAGAACGCGCTCTACCGTCACAAGGACCTGCTGAACTACCGGGACCTGGCGGAAGAGGACGCGCGCGAGACGCAGGCCAAGGAGTGGGACCTGGCGTACATCGCGCTCGAGGGCAACATCGGCTGCATGGTGAACGGCGCCGGTCTGGCCATGGCCACCATGGACACCATCAAGCTGGTGGGCGGCTCTCCGGCCAACTTCCTGGACGTGGGCGGCGGCGCGAGCAAGGAGAAGGTGACGGCGGCCTTCAAGCTCATCCTGGCCGACCCCGCGGTGAAGGCGGTGCTGGTCAACATCTTCGGCGGCATCATGAAGTGCGATGTCATCGCGGACGGCATCATCGCCGCGGCCAAGGAAGTGCAGCTCAAGGTGCCCCTCATCGTTCGCCTGGAAGGCACCAACGTGGAGCAGGGCAAGGAACTGCTGCGCAACTCTGGCCTCGCCATCACCCCGGCGGACAACCTGCGTCAGGCGGCCGAGAAGGCCGTCGCCGCGCTGAAGTAGTCCGCGCGCTTCATCGCCCACACTTTTTTGAAGGAGCGCCATGAGCATCCTCGTCAACGAAAACACGAAGGTCCTCTGCCAGGGCATCACCGGCTCGGCGGGCTCGTTCCACTCGAAGCAGATGTTGGACTACGGCACGAAGCTCGTTGGCGGTGTCACGCCGGGCAAGGGCGGCACCGACTTCGAGGGCAAGGTTCCCGTGTTCAACACGGTCGCCGACGCCGTGAAGCAGACGGGCGCGAACACGTCCGTCATCTTCGTCCCGCCCCCGTTCGCCGCGGACTCCATCATGGAGGCCGCTGACGCGGGCGTGTCCCTCATCATCACGATCACGGAGGGCATCCCGGTCCTCGACATGGTGCGCGCCAAGCGCTACCTGCAGGGCAAGCCGGGTGTGCGCCTCATCGGTCCGAACTGCCCGGGCGTCATCACCCCCGGCGCCAAGTGCAAGATCGGCATCATGCCGGGCCACATCCACAAGGCGGGCCGCATCGGCGTGGTGTCGCGCTCCGGCACGCTGACGTACGAGGCCGTGCACCAGCTCACGCAGCTGGGGCTGGGCCAGTCGACGGCCGTCGGCATCGGCGGAGACCCGGTCAACGGCACCGACTTCGTGGACGTGCTGAAGCTGTTCAACGCGGATCCGGACACGGACGCGGTGATCATGATTGGTGAGATCGGCGGCAGCGCCGAGGAGCTGGGCGCGGAGTACGTCGCTCGCGAGTTCACCAAGCCCATCGCCGGGTTCATCGCCGGTCAGTCGGCGCCCCCGGGCAAGCGCATGGGCCACGCCGGCGCCATCATCTCCGGCGGCAAGGGCACGGCGACGGAGAAGATCAAGGCGATGGAGGCCGCGGGAATCCTGATGGCCGCCAGCCCCGCCGAGCTGGGCACCACCCTCCAGGCGGCCGTGAAGCGCGGCCCCCAGAAGCGCTAACACCCCTCAAGGGAACAAGGAGCCAGTCAAAATGGCCATCGAGCGTACGCTTTCCATCATCAAGCCGGACGGTCTGCAGAAGGGCGTCATCGGGAAGATCATCAGCCGCTTCGAGGAGAAGGGTCTGAAGCCGGTCGCCATCCGGCTCCAGCAGCTCTCCCAGAAGGAGGCCGAGGGCTTCTACGCGGTCCACAAGGCCCGGCCCTTCTTCAAGGACCTGGTGCAGTTCATGATCTCCGGCCCCGTCGTCCTGATGGTGCTGGAGGGCGAGAACGCCGTCCTGGGCAACCGCGACATCATGGGCGCCACCAACCCCGCGCAGGCGGCCGAGGGCACCATCCGCAAGGACTTCGCCACCAGCATCGACCAGAACACGGTGCACGGCTCCGACAGCCTGGAGAACGCGAAGAACGAGATCGCGTACTTCTTCCGCGAGACGGAAGTCCAGCCGTACGACTACACCGCCAAGAAGTAGGGCGGCGGGGCCCCCAGCGGGGCCTTGACTGACGGCCCGGTGTCGGCACCCGCGAGGGGCTGGCCCGGGCCGTTGGCTTTCCAGCGGGGCAGGGAAGGGCCCTACTGGCTGGGGCAGGACTCAGGGGCCGGGCGCTCCTTTGACTTGTCGTGCCCAGGTGTGGGAAGGGACGCCCCGGGCCCTACCGTTCACTAGCGCGACGACGATGACCGACACCTCCACCACCCCCTCTCTTCCCGTCACGGAGCCCCTGCCGGCGCCCGCGCCAGCGAAGCTCGTGGACGTGGCCAGCCTGTCGATGGAGGCGCTCACCCGCTTCGTCACCGAGCAGCTGGGCGAGCGAGCCTTCCGCGCCCCGCAGGTCTACCGCTGGCTCCACCAGCGCGGCGCCACCTCGTTCGACGAGATGACGGACCTGTCCAAGATCCTGCGCGAGAAGCTCAGGGGCGCCGCGGAGATCATCCCGCTGGTGAAGGACCTGGAGCAGCGCAGCATCGACGGCACCATCAAGTACCGGTGGAAGACGCGGGACGGGCGCTACATCGAGTCCGTCTACATGCCCTCCGAGGACCGCAGGACGCTGTGCGTGTCCACCCAGGTGGGCTGCGCCATGGCCTGTAGCTTCTGCATGACGGGCACCATGGGCCTCAAGCGCAACCTGACGGCCAGCGAGATCGTCGCCCAGGTCCACGCGGTGAACCGCGAGGTTCGCAAGAACGAGGGCCACGAGACGCTGCGCCCGCTCTCCAACCTCGTGTTCATGGGGATGGGCGAGCCGCTGCACAACTTCGAGAACCTCAAGACGGCGCTCGCCATCCTCCAGTCCGGGGACGGGCCGAACTTCAGCCACCGCCACATCACCGTGTCCACCGTCGGCCTCGTTCCCATGATCGAGCGCTTCGGGCAGGAGACGGACGTGAAGCTGGCCATCTCCCTCAACGCCAGCACCGACGAGCAGCGCAGCAAGACGATGCCCGTCAACCGCAAGTGGAACATCGCCGCGCTGCTGGACGCGTGTCGCAAGTTCCCGCTGCGCCAGGGGCGCCGCATCACCTTCGAGTACGTCCTCATCCAGGGCTTCAACGACACCGACGAGGACGCCCATCGCCTCATCCAGCTTCTCAAGGGAATTCCGGCGAAGGTGAACCTGATTCCCTACAACGAGAACCCCGGTCTGGGTTTCCAGACCACCGCGGAAGAGCGGGCCGAAGAGTTCCGGGCCATCCTGTCGGATGGTCACGTGGCCGCGTACATCCGCAAGAACCGGGGCCGGGACATCGCGGGGGCCTGCGGGCAACTCGCGAATCGTGGTGAGGCCAGTCCGGCCGAAAGCACGACATAAAGTCCCGAGCTTCCTTGACAATCCAGCGGGTGCGGCGTTAAGAGCGCCACCCCGTTTCCATCGTTGTTACCTGTTCGTTGGAGCACTCCATGGCCGTCGTCCTCCGTCTTGCCCGAGCGGGCGCCAAGAAGAAGCCGTACTACCACGTGGTCGCCACCGACTCCCGCAACCCCCGGGACGGCAAGTTCATCGAGGCCGTTGGTGCGTACGACCCGAACCTCACCCCCCCGAAGGTGGAGTTCAACGAGGAGCGGCTGAGCTACTGGCTGAAGACGGGCGCGACGCCTTCGGAGACTGTCGCCGACCTCATCAAGGTCGCCGCGAAGGCTCCCAAGTCCACCCCCGCGGCTTGATCCGCGACCGCCTGTACTGAGCGGACGTGGAGCAACTCCTCACGTATCTGGCGCGGGCCCTGGTCGATCAACCGGACCAGGTGGGCCTGCGCATCTCCGAGGTGGACGGCGCGCGGCTCTTCGAGCTGAAGGTCGCCCCCGAGGACGTCGGCAAGGTCATCGGCCGTGATGGGCGCACCGTGAATGCCCTCCGGACGCTGCTCAATGCCGCCGCGCAGAAGTCAGGCCAGAAGGTCCGTCTGGAGATCCTCGACGACCGGCGCAATGCGGCCAGCGGTCCACCCGCCGCCGCACCGGACACGTCGCGGTGACTCCGACCCCCTTGCTCGAGCTGGGCTTCATCTCTCGCGCGCACGGACTGCGCGGCGAGATAGCCGTGCGGCCGTTTGATCCCAACTCGGAGACGCTCGCCACCGTCGAGCGGGTCCGGATCCGCACCCGCGCGGGCGTGGAGCGCGACCTCAAGATCGAGGATCTGCGGCCCACGCCGAAAGAGGACATCGTCGCCTTCGAGGGCGTGGAGACGCGCACGGAGGCGGAGTCGTTGGTGGGCTCCACGGTGTTCGTCTTCCGCGAGGACCTGGAGCCGCCCGAGGACGGCCAGTTCTTCCAGGGCGACCTGCTGGGCCTGTCCGCCGTGGACGAGGCTGGTGTGTCCCTGGGCACGGTGGAGGAGATCTGGGCCACCGGCGAGGTGCCCAACCTGGTCATCCGCGCCCCGGGCCGCCAGGAACTGGTGGTGCCCTTCGCCGACGAGTTCGTCCCCACCGTGGACATCGCCGGCCAGCGCATCGTGATCCGCCCCCCTGAGTACGTGGTGGTCGGTCGCCCCGACGCCGACAAGGACGCCCCGGACGGGTCCGAGTCGTGAGCCCGCCGTATCCGGTGGAGCTGCTCACGCTGTTCCCCGGCATGGTGTCCGGCTACCTGGGCGCGAGCATCCTCGGCAAGGCCCAGGAGAAGGGCCTGCTCTCCACCACCATCACCGACATCCGCGAGTACGCGGAGGGCAAGCACCGCGTCACCGACGACGCGCCCTACGGGGGCGGTGCGGGCATGGTGATGAAGCCCGAGCCGCTGATCGCCGGCATCGAAGCGGCGCGCTCGCGGCTGCCCGGCGCGAAGGTGCTGCTGATGAGCCCTCGCGGGACGACCTTCACGCAGGCGACGGCGCGCGAGCTGGTGGCGCACACCGCGGGGCTGATCCTCGTCTGCGGCCGCTACGAGGGCGTGGACGAGCGGGTGATGAGCCACCTGGACGGCGAGCTGTCCCTGGGGGACTTCGTCCTCACCGGCGGGGAGATCGCCGCGCTGGCGGTGGTGGATGCCGTGGCGCGCCTGGTCCCCGGGGTGCTGGGCAACGTGGCGTCCTCGGTGTCGGAGAGCTTCGAGGAGGGGACGCTGGAGCATCCCCAGTACACGCGCCCGCCTGTCTTCAGGGACGTCGAGGTGCCCGCCGCCCTCCAGTCGGGGGACCATGCCCGCATCGCCCGCTGGCGCCGGTGGAAGTCGCTGGTGCTCACACGAGAGCGCCGTCCTGACTTGTACTCCCGCCTGGAGTTGTCCAAGGCGGATCAGAAACTGCTGGCTCGCCGCGAGGAAGACCTGTAACCCTGGGGGTTCTCAGTGGATTGGGCTTCAGCGGGCTTGTCCGACACCGTTCTCTCTGGTAGTACGGCCCGCTCTTTCACGCGTTCATCATCGCGTTAGCTTCCGCTTTACTGGAGTCTGTCATGCGTAACAGCGCCATTCAGCACGTCGAGGCCAAGTACCTGCGCCAGGACGTCACCCCGTTCCGTTCAGGTGACTCCGTGCGCGTCTTCTGGAAGGTGAAGGAGGGCGAGAAGGAGCGCGTGCAGGCGTTCGAGGGCACCGTCATCCGGAAGACCTCGGGTAGCCACCGGGCCACCTTCACCGTCCGCAAGACGTCCTTCGGCGTCGGCGTGGAGCGCATCTTCCCGCTGCACAGCCCCCGCTACGAGAAGATCGAGGTCCTCTCGCGTGGCCGCGTGAACCGCAGCCGGCTCTTCTACCTCCGCGACCTCAAGGGCAAGGCGGCCCGCGTGGACGTGCAGGACGACCCCAACAAGGCTCCCAAGGCCCCCAAGGCCTCCTGAGCGCTTGAGTCCTCGTCGGCCCCCCCGGGGCCGTCGTAAAGAAGGAGCGTCCGATCCCGGGCGCTCCTTTTTTCATTCGCGGTAACATGCGCCGGCCATGCAATTCGTCGAGGTCGCCGTCCAGAATGTCCGGGGTTTCACTCCCGCGGGCCGCTTCGCGCTGAAGTCCGGGTACCTTGTCCTCAAGCCGCCCTCGGCAGAGGCGAGCCCGTTCGCGGGGCTCCTGCTCGCGCTGTTCTATGCGGACGGTCGCGGTGGAGACGCCTCCTTCGTGGCTCCCGGTGCGAAGTCCGGCAAGGCCGCGCTCACGTTCCAGGGAGTCGACGGCGCCACGTACCGGGTGCTGCGGGAGCTGGGTGGCTCGGGGACGCTGCACCGTCTGAACAAGACGACGCAGCAGCCGGAGCTGGTGTCGTCGGACGCGTCGGAGATGAACCAGTTCCTCCGAGGTCAGGTGGGGCTGCCTCCGAGGACGACCTTCGAGCAGCTCTACTGCCTCCAACTGGGGCAGCTGCCGTCACGACGTCCGCGCAAGGCCGCGGCGAAGGCCGGCGTGGATCCGAAGACGTCCGGCAAGTTCCCTTCGCTCGCGTCCGCGTCCGCCGTGGCGCCTTCCGAGGACATCGCCGCGTCCGAGGCGAAGGTGCGCGCGCTGGAAGCGGAGCTCGTCTCCGCGCGCGAGGTGGATGCGCTCCAGTTCAAGGTGGATGGGTTGTCCTCGCAGATCTTCGAGGCGGACCAGCGCCTGAAGGGCACCGAGGGCCTGAAGGCCGCCATCAACGACGCGGAGAACGCGTGGCGGGCCGCGCCGACGCCGCAGACGCTGGGGCTTCCCCAGGACATCCTCAACCGCGTGCAGCGCTTCCCCAAGGCGGTGTCGAAGCGGGACGATGCGCTGGCTCGACTCGGGGCGGACCGGGACGCGGACGCCGCGGAGATTCCGGCCTCGGTGGAGCCGCTGACCCAGGACCGTGGTTTCTGGGCGGGCATCGCCGTGGGCGTGTTGTTCCTGGGCCTGGGCGTAGGCCTGGGCTTTGGAATCGACGGCATGTTCCGCTACCTGGCGCTGCTGGACATCCCGGCCTTCGGCTTCTCCGCGCTGCTCGCGCTGCGCTACGTGGACGAAATCCAGAAGACCTCGCAGCGTGGCAGCAAGGAAGGCCGCTTCGACTCGCGCGAGAAGAAGATCCACGAGGAGTTCGAGGCCGACGCCGCGCCGGTGCGCATGGCCCAGAAGGCGCTCGGCGTGGAGAGCCTGGATGAGATTCCCGCCGCGCTGGAGCGCAAGGAGCTGCTGGCCGCTCGCGTGGTGGAGCTGAAGGATCAGCTCGCGGGCGTGGAGGCCGACCCGGAGTTCCTGGCCGCGTCCACGCAGCGACAGACGCTGAAGGATCAGCTCGAGGCGCTCAACGCGGAGCTCACGCAGAAGGGCTCCTACGTGCGCGACATGCGAGAGGTGGAGCGAGAGCTGGGCCGCGTGAAGGAGTCCATCGCGCTGGCGAAGGCGCCACCGCCGCCCGCCGCCGCCGGGCCGGATGGGGCCCCCGCGCCCGCGGAGCCGCTGGAGGACCCGTCTCCGGCGCTGCTGGCCCAGGCCGCGGACATCTTCACCACCGACATCCTGAGCGTGCAGGCGATGCTCAAGGAGCGCTGCGTCCAGTACCTCACCGCGCTCACGGACCGCCGCTACCAGGGCGTCGAGTGGGACAAGGAGGGCCGGGCCTTCGCGCTCGCGAGCGGCAAGCGCGTGCCGGTGGGCGAGATTCCGCCCAAGGACCTGGACATGTATTACCTGGCCCTGCGGATGACGGTGGTGGAGAAGGGGAGCGCTCGCGTGAAGCGGCCCTTCGTCCTCGAGGATGTCTTCGCCGGCGTCGAGGAAGTGAAGTTGCCGCTCATCGCTCGCATGCTGAAGCACCTGGGCACGCTGACGCAGGTGCTCCACGTCACCCCGCACTCAGGCTTCGCCCAGATGTCGGACGGCACGGTTAACGTGTAGTCCGATGTAGAAGGTGTCCTCCATGGAGGAGGACCGTGGGGGTATGGGGATGGGGCG